>JAIRLR010000068.1 GCA_031259195.1 Streptococcaceae bacterium
TTTTTGACAAAAAAGTGTCAAAAATTAATCAAAATTGCGCAATTCTGGAGATCGTTAACAGGCTCTAAGCATTGCATCAAAAAAACCAAGCAAATTTTCCTCATTTCCTGCAGCATTAATTGCATTCCACATATAAGGAGGCATCATACAATTACATGCACCACCACCACCAGCGACTGCTGGACAAGCGGGATTTACATGTCCATAAGTGGTATTTAAAAAATTACTAATCACAGCTCTAAATGTTAACTTATTTGCCATAGGCAATCCATTGAAATTTTTTTTATAAATTTTACCTTGACCACTTGCAAATACATTTCCCATAAGTACTTCATCAAAATTATTTGGTGGACCTGCCGCAGGTGGCACAGGTGCAGTATTAGCAGGAATAGCCGCAGCTGCTATATTAAAGAAATTCCTTAAATTGCCTGTATTAATACCTCCAGCGACTCCACCTCCATACGCATGTTTTTGAACTATATCCCATAGCACTATTTTAGAACATGTTACCCTACACCACGGCCTACCGTCTTGCTCTACAAACCAACCATTTCCATTTGCTTGACGATCAGTCCATGGATCATAACTTGTTGTTACAGGAACAGCGAATGTTAAATTACTAAAAAAGATAACTATACAACTGACACTTAATAGTAAAACGCAGATCTTATTTTTAAGCAAATTTATTAAATGTTTCCTCTTTTTAATTTTTCTTCATTCCTTTCTTATTTTATTTTAAGCCAAGGATATTGTAGTATGACTTTGCCAAATATGCAATATTTTTTTGGAATTTTTTCGCTACTTGTAAATTTTAACTCAAATCCGTCCACCCACCAAAATCCATTCAATAAAAATTTTTTGTCATATTAAATAGTCCTCCGATTAGCAAAAAAGTAAACCAAGTAAACATAATTGGTCCAAAAGTTTTGCCGACAAGATGGGTGTGCCAAAACAGGCATTTGTGAGCCATCAGAAAAGTTATGGAAAAAGGGAATTTTATTGAGGCTCTCAATTGCCGTAGTGACGGTGACTGCTGGAGTTAGAACGCCATCTGCTAGTAAAGCAGCGCCACCAATCATCGCTGGGATAACTAAAAATTTATTTGCTTTGCAAACCAGAGTGAGGAGTGAGAAGAATCCCTCCTTTGCCGTGATTATCTGTGTTCAAGGCAATAAAAACATACTTCACGGTGGTAAGTAGCGTAATCGTCCATAATACTAAAGAAACTGAGTCGATGATAAATTCACTGCTAACAGGTGCTAAAGAAAAATTTTTTAAAACTGCGTACTTTATAATTATGGAATACGGACGAAGAGTTTTAGAAAAGCCAGCTGATGATGTCAATTTTATTCAAATGCCTTCGATGATTGAAGGTAAAGATTTTATTCAGTGCGTGCGCTGTGAACAGTATTCGAAAAAGTGTGAAGTTTATTTGCCAAGTGGAGCATACTTTTGTCCACATTGTATTGAGCTAGGCAGAGTGACGAGTAATGGATTGTTATACTTTATTCCAGAAAAACAGCGGCCTTTGTTGTCTGAAACTTGCAGGTGGCAAGGAACGCTAACGAGTGCCCAAAGTGAAATTTCCGAAAAAATTGTTAGGGTGATAAATCATCATAGCAAATTATTGGTTTATGCGGTTACAGGGGCAGGCAAAACGGAAATGCTGTTTCGTGGAATTGAAGCAGCTTTATCTCAAGGTAAACGTGTAGGAATAACTAGCCCACGTATAGATGTTTGTGTGGAGTTGTATCCGCGAATTTGTGCAGTCTTTCCAGATATCAAAGTTTTGCTTTTACATGGTGAAAGTGGCGATTATTTTGACTCGACACTGGTGATTTGCACCACTCACCAATTGCTACGTTTTTATCAGGCATTTGATGTTTTGATTGTTGATGAAGTTGATGCCTTTCCTTTTGTAAATGAAAAAGTGTTACATGCGGGAGTGAAAAACGCTTTAAAAGATAAAGCTGCTTTGATTTACTTAACAGCTACGCCGACTAATGATTTGATTCGCGATGTCCAAAAGAAAAGATTAGAAATGGTAACTTTGCCTGCTCGTTTTCATAAAAGTAAGTTGGTTGTTCCAAAGTTTTATTGGGTAAATAAATGGTATCAATTAATTGAAAATGGAAAAATACCAAAGAGGTTACTTAAAGTAATGACTGAGTTTTTTGCCGATGGTTTTCCTTTTTTGATTTTTTGTCCGGTCATCGAATGGATGAAAACTTTGACAAAATTATTGAAGAAAGTATTTCTCGAAAAGTCGTTTACAGCGGTCTCTGCTCTTGATAAAGAACGAGTAGAAAAAGTTCAAAAAATGCGTGATGGACATTATGATTTTTTATTGACGACCAATATTTTAGAACGTGGTGTCACTTTTCCCAAAATTTCCGTTATCGTTTTAGGAGCAAATCATCGCATTTTTACAAAAGCTGCTTTGATTCAAATAAGCGGCCGGGTGGGGCGGAGCAGAAAGAGAGTAGATGGCAAGCTTTATTTTTTACATGATGGTAAATCACAAGCAATGCTTGCTGCTAGAGATGAGATTAAGAGAATGAACTGTTTAGCTAGAAGGCGTGGGTTGATTCGATGACTTGTTTACTATGTTGCAAACGACAGACAAAAGAGCTGTCAATTAGCGATTTTTGGCTTCTTCATAGAAAGAAAGTACTTTGTTCGTATTGTTTATCTAGGTTTGTTCAAGTTGATAAGCATGTTTGTCGATTTTGCTCAAAAGCTTGCGCTGAAAAGATTTGCTCAGACTGTCGAAAGTGGCAAAAGCTATATCCGAGTTATGAATTTAAAAATGAAAGTTTGTATTTTTATAATGAGGTGATGGAAGAATTTATGCAAAGGTATAAATTCTATGGCGACTATCGTCTGCGCTTTGCTTTTGCAAAAAAGTTTGCTGGTAGGTTGAGGAAATATAAGGATTGGATGATCATTCCGATTCCTGTTTCAAAAGAGCGTTTTTTCTTGCGTGGCTTTAATCAGGTTGAAGGGTTACTGTTAGCAAGTAATATTCGTTTTTGCTTAGCACTAACTAAACCATATGATAGAGCATATCAATCTCATAAAACCAGAGAAGAGCGTTTACAAGAAAAGCAGCCATTTTTATTGATGGAAAAGAGAATGAATGAACTTTATCGCAAGAAAATTTTATTAGTAGACGATATCTATACAACAGGACGGACACTTTTTCATGCTTATGATGCGCTTAAAAAAGTTTGGCCAAAAAAAGTGCGAACATTTACCTTAGCGCGTTAGATCAGGCATTTTATAAAGCAATACGTTAATTTGCAAGTTGTTGGAAAAGAAATTATACTGTGATTAAGCATTTGCTTCAAAAATCTAGGAAAGGAAAAGTAAAAAGATTGTAAGTAATTCTAAGAACCTGTTAACTTGTCTCCATAATTGTGACTTTTCTGGTAATTTTTTGCCTTTCTTCGTCAAAAGACCTGTCGGGTTCTTTACGATTTGTTCAAGCTTTGCTTGATTAGACCTCTTGCGAAACT
>JAIRLR010000167.1 GCA_031259195.1 Streptococcaceae bacterium
GCTCCTTTAAATCACACGAACTAAAGGCTCATTGACAAGGACGAACATTTTAGAGGTAATACAAACTTTTTACGCTTATGTTTTGAAATTTTTGGGACATTTTCGAAAAGCATTGACACAACTTGCAGATACGATCGTTTTATTTGATCAAGGAGAAATTGTTGAACTAGGCACACACAAAAAATTGATGCATCTTGGTAAAAAATATTATGAAATGTACACTCTGCAAGCAGAAAAATATGTTTCTGTAGATTTATAGCTGGCTGTTAGTTTTCCTTCGCTTAAAAATGTAAGAGAACCTGCGTGTTGGTTCCAAGTCAAGGTTTTTTAACAATGAAGCTTAAAAAATTATCTAAAATCTTTGCTGCTATAGTGTATGAAGGTGAAATTTAAGAACCTGTTAACTTGTCTGGCTATTGATGGATCCCGTTATACAAGTTTGTAATCAAGCAAAGCTTGAAACAACTTGTAATAACCCGACAGGTTTTTTTGAGAAATTTTTAGGCAATTTGCGGAAAAAAACGCAGAGATGGTGGTGCTATTTCGAGGATCCCGTTCCTTGCGATTTGTAATCAAGTAAAACTTGAACAAATCGTAAGGAACCTGACAGGCTTTTTGACGAAAAAGTGTCAAAAATTAAACAAAATTGCGCAATTCTGGAAAAAAGTTAACAGGTTCTAAGAGGAATTTATGTCAAAACAAAGAAAGCATTTCAAAGGTAAGATACAGATGCATGCAAGTTTAGCAAAAATTTTAGGAAAGAGTGTCCAATGGGGGCTTCGAACTTTTTTTAGAAAAAGTGGAGCTTCATTGCCTGGAAAATTAGCAATAAAAGTTGATCCTGATATTTTAAAATTTCTTGCAAAAGATTATGAAATAATTGTTGTAACCGGAACGAACGGCAAGACGTTAACAACAGCATTAACGGTCAATATTTTGCGTCAACAATTTGATCATATACTAACTAATCCAACGGGTTCAAATATGATTCAAGGGATTGTTTCAACATTTTTAGAGGCAAAACCTTCTAAAACAGAGAAAAATTTTGCCGTTCTTGAAATTGATGAAGCTTCGCTTTCAAAGGTGATGAAATATATTCAACCGAAGTTATTTGTGTTTACAAATATTTTTCGAGATCAAATGGATCGTTATGGAGAAATTTATACAACCTATCAAATGCTTTTAGATGGTACAGCACAAGCTCCTGAAGCGATCGTGTTGTGTAACGGGGATTCACCGATTTTTCATTCGACCACGATGAAAAATCCTCAAAAATACTATGGCTTTGATCATCTGCCTGATGTTGAGCAATTAGCTCATTACAATACGGAAGGAGTATTGTGCCCAAATTGTCAACATATTTTGCATTATCGTATGATCACATATGCCAATCTTGGAAATTACTATTGTCCAAATTGTGAATTCCATCGACCAAAATTGGATATTCGATTAAGTAAATTAAAAAAAGTAACACCTGTTTTTTCTGAATTTGTGGTGGATGAGGAAGAGTATCGAATTGAAGCAGGAGGAATGTATAATGTGTACAATGCTTTAGCAGCAATCGCTGTTGCCAAGCATTATCAAATTGATTCGAAAAAAATTCGAAAAGGATTAAATATTGAGAAAAAAGTATTTGGTCGTCAAGAAAGTATTTTAATTGATGGAAAGTGTATAAACATTATTTTAGTTAAAAATCCTGTTGGTTTAAATCAAGTGATTGATATGCTTGGATTGATTGCATCTCCATTTACACTTGCAACACTATTAAATGCAAACTATGCCGATGGAATTGATACGAGTTGGATTTGGGATGGAAATTACGAAAAATTAACTAAGATGAGTCTTTCTAAAGTTATTGCTGCAGGAGGGCGTCATCAAGAGATGTATCGGCGATTGTTGGTGGCAGGAATTCAAAAAGAAAATTTAATCAAAGCAGAACATGGTTTTGATCAGTTGCTTAAGGAAATAAAATCTGCACCAACTAACAAAATTTATGTATTAGCAACATATACAGCAATGCTTGATTTACGAAAAAATTTTGCTTCTGCGGGTTTTTTGAAAGGAGGATTTTAGAACAATTTGAAAATGGATGAAAACACACAAAATTCTCATTTTAAATTAACATTGGGTCATCTGTATGGAAATTTGTTGAATACCTATGGAGATAATGGAAATCTTTTGATGTTGAAATATCTTGGTGAGAAACTAGGCGCAACCATTAAGATTCAACTCATTTCTATCGATGATATTTTTGAAGAAAATGCTTATGATCTTATTTTTTTTGGTGGCGGTCAGGATTATGAACAACGAATTGTCTCGAAAGATATTCAGGAAAAGAAAGCAGCAATAATTCGTTATATTGAAAATAATGGAGTGCTTTTAGCGATTTGTGGAGGTTATCAGCTACTAGGACATTACTATATTGAAGCTTGTGATCGTAGAGTAGAGGGAATTGGAGCGCTTGACCACTATACACTAAATCAGCAGAATCATCGTTTTATTGGAGATGTCGAAATTATAAGTCAAAAAACAAATGAGCATTTTTATGGCTTTGAAAATCATCAAGGGCGAACGTTTTTAGGTGGAGGTGAGCAACCTCTGGGTATAGTTGTAAAAGGGCATGGAAAT
The DNA here is from genome assembly GCA_031259195.1 of Streptococcaceae bacterium. Taxonomy (GTDB): domain Bacteria; phylum Bacillota; class Bacilli; order Lactobacillales; family Streptococcaceae; genus JAIRLR01. Next base: position 2,629 of record JAIRLR010000167.1, read on the forward strand.
AACGGCGAAGATAAAAGCGAAGGTGTCATTTATAAAAATGTATATGGTTCCTATTTTCATGGGCCTTTGTTGGCACGTAATCCGCATTTGGCGTATCAATTGTTGAGTTTGGCAATTAAACAAAAGTATGAAGGCGAGGAAATTAAACTTCCTGCATGGAAAGAGATGAAGGAGTTTATTTCTTGATTTTAGAACCTGTTAACTTGTCTCTATATTGATGGATTTTTTGAGAAATTTTTGTGTATTTCTAGGCTGAAAACACGGTTTTCAGGTAATGGATAAAAGAAAGCGAAGTATGAGTTTTCCATCACCGAAAACGTAAGGAAGCTGCGCGTTGGTTCCAAATCGAGGATTTTTGACAAAAAAGTGTCAAAAATTAATCAAAATTGCGTAATTCTGGAGATCGTTAACAGGTTCTTAAAACCGTCAAACATTGTGTCCTTAATCGTATTAGTTTTTAAATTTTCTTGAATTCGTAGAATGCGCTCAGCTTTCTCGGCTGTTGTTTCTTTGTGCCAAGGTGGCGCTTTATAATAATTATAATATAAGCTAATATGCACGATAAATATAATGATATTATCTTTAAATAATTTAAGATTTATTTAAGTTTCTTAACTTATACTTGTCTTGTAATAAAAAAATAAAAAAGGAAGATGGTAATGGAAAAACAAATGGAAAGCAGAAATCAAGCAAACGAGATAGGAATTTTTTTTACAAAAATGGATTATCGGATTGCTATATTTAGTTTATTATTTCTTGTAATTGGTTTTATTGCTGGCTCACATCTAAACAGAGGCCCTCATCATATGCCTTGTGATCAACTTCATAAAGAACATCCAATGAAAGAACGAGCACATTCATTTGATAAAGGTGAAAAAGAATTTCCTCATCAAAAAAGATCTAATGAAGAAAAGGCGTCAGAAAAGGATAATAATGAATCTGAACAAAAAGTAAACTAATGTTTATCTCTTTTTCTCATAAATTTGGGAAAAAGAGATTTTTTATTTATCACTTAAAGATTTTTAGTCATCTTTTTTGCCCGCTTTATATCCCAAATACTTTGCTACATTTATCGCCAGAAATCTTGGAATTTTTAAAATATTTCCCGATTTAAGATAATATTTTATTTCACCAAGAACATATTTACATCCTTCGCTTT
>JAIRLR010000060.1 GCA_031259195.1 Streptococcaceae bacterium
CGTTTTTAGATATCCACGTTCATCAGTCGTTAAAAAATTTGTTGTCTTGTTCATATTATTCTTACCTCTTTTTTTAAATTTAACAATTTTTTCACTGATTTTCAATCATGAGGGGTATAACTTAGATGCTTTTGTCAACAACTCATGTAAAGTTTGATCGCTAAAATCACGCAATAAATCAATTAAAATCTTTGTCTCAACTTGCTCAATTAACCATTCTTTAACTAAATGACGAAAATGCTCAAGCTGATAACCTTCATCTTGAATCAATAAAGGCAAAATACCATCCTTTTCTAATAAAGCTTTCTCTCCTTTTAATCTTGCTTTTTCCTCAAACAGCTTTTGATACTCTTCGGCAGTCTTTTCAACTTCTAACTTTACCTCTTCGAACTGCTTGGCAATTTCATTAAAATTTACCGTTTGCGTCAAGTCAAAAATGTCTTTTAACTGCGCAAACATAAAATCATAACGAATTTTAGTTTCTTCTAAAACTTGTTGTTGCTTTAAAAATTCTTCAATGCCGGCAAAATTTACTAAACGATACTGCTGGATAAACTTATCCGCTTCTAAGTCTAACTTTACCACTTTGGCCTTTAAATTTTTAATCTGCTCAAAAATCATACTAGAGTTCAACTCTTTATTCTCTTGGGCAATCGCCTCCATCTCAGAGACAAACGAATGAATAATCGCAAACTTATCCTTCGTATGTTCATTAACCAGCGGCAGCCAATCATTTAGAAAAACAGTCTCTTCATCAAACTTAACTAATCTTACACGTTGCTCCTCCAATAGCTGAAGTTGCTGATCGCGCACTTTAAGCATTTTGTGAAAGTCTTCAATTTGATGATGAAAACGCACAACATCATCAAAAGTTTTCATCTCTTTTAGATTGCTTTGCTGCACTAATTGCTGAAAATATTTTAGCATCTGCTGCGACTTTTTATTATTATCTTCAATACGGCGTTTTCTAATCTTTTCTAAATTTTTTTGCCGTCCCCATTGAAGTAACAACGCGAAAATAATTCCTAAAAATGAAAGCGCAAAAAAGCCCGTAAAGTTCCACGGTGATGCACAAAAGACCAGTGATAAAGAACCCATTCCCACAAAAAGAATCGGAATAACAAACGGAAAAACATCTCTTTTAGGAGAGTGTTTTTGCAATTGAGCGTAAGCTCCGTCAAGCAAAAGATTATTTTCAAACTTAAGCCTTAAGATCTCCTTGCGCATCTTTTCAACTTCTTCATAATTAAGCAAGTCAGGCGGATGATCCTCTTGCCACTTCCAACGACCACTTAACGCAATCAGCGTATCCACCGCTTGCATTAGCTGTGCTTGATGCTCCTGCTCCTTTTGCGTAATCTTGGTAACATTAACTTCCTGATCTAAAAGTTTAGTAATTTTTTCCTTGTTCTTTAGGTAGAATGAATAATTTTCTGTTTTATTTGCCAGCTGCGTTATTAAGGAGATTTTATATTTCTGATCTGCCTTTTTGAGCTCTTCTTTTGTCTGCTGATATCGCTGATAAAAATCTTTTAAACGCTTAATTTCAACCCTTTCATGCAGTGGATTTCGCTCAAACTGCTCTTTTAAAGAAAACCACTCACGATAGCGTTTGGCAGCTTGCAGTTGCTTTTGCAAAAAATTAACCGCTTTATCTTTTTGCTTAAATACTGCACGATTGTCTTCTATCTTTTTATCTAAAGCAAATAATCGCTCTTGCGTTTCTTGATAGACACCTTCTTCTTGTTCTTTTTGCATGATTTTTTTGCGTACAGCAAAAAGCTTTTGTATTGCTGCATTAATCGGTCGTGTGCTTCCTTTTTTAGCAAATAATCTTTGCGTGCTCTTTTGCAATGTTTTAGCCTTTTTAATTAATTCACGTGAGCCAGTAGAAGCAATCGCAAGTAAAGTTTCTTCAATCGTCTTCTCCGTCATTGAATGAATTTCTAATAACTGCTCTTGCTTTAAGCTATATACCGAATGAAATAATTCAATATTTAGCGGCTTAATAATCTGCCAAAACTCTTCCTCACTTAAATTTTGACCATCAGCTAAGGAAATACTTACCTCTGTGATTATTGCGCACTTTCTCCTTGCCTTTAATCCCTTTGCGCTCAATAGTAATTTCCCCGTAATCAGGTACATCAAGCACTAACTGCCCACCAAAAGAAGAGTCTGCCGTTTTTGGACGAAAGTGACGATTATCTTTTTTGGCTGTTTCAAAACCAAATAACATCTGTTCAATAAAACTATATAATGTGGATTTCCCTGATTCATTATCGCCAAAAAGCAATTGCAAGCCATCAGAAAATTTATATGTTTGCTTAATTAGCTTTCCAAAACCATAAATCTGTGCACAAACAAGCTTCACTACAACTCTCCTTTAAGAACCTGTTAACGATCTCCCAACGATGAATATATTTTGGCTATTTTTCCACACTTTTTCGTTAAAAGACCTGTCGGGTTCCTTACGAGTTGTTTCAAGCTTTGCTTGATTACAAATCG
>JAIRLR010000149.1 GCA_031259195.1 Streptococcaceae bacterium
TAACGATTTGTAATCAAGCAAAGCTTGAAACAAATTCGTAAGAACCCGACAGGTTTTTTGACGAAATATCAGGGAAAAAGAAACGCAATTTTCATGGTTCTAGTTTCGCAAGAGGTCTACTATTGTAAAACTAGTAAAGTACGTAGTGGAGTGGTAGACTGCTTTTGTTTAATCTATTAGATCTATTATTCGATAAATTTTGGGAGGAAAGTTAAATGGCGATTGTATCTGCGGAAAAATTTATTCAAGCTGCTAGAGAAAATGGTTATGCTGTGGGTGGCTTTAACACTAACAATTTAGAATGGACACAGGCAATTTTACGCGCTGCTGAAAAAAAGAAAGCGCCGGTTTTAATTCAAACATCGATGGGTGCAGGAAAGTACATGGGTGGTTATAAAACGGTCTTTAATTTAGTTCATGATTTGTATGATTATATGGGAATTACCGTTCCTGTGGCCATTCATCTGGATCATGGAGATTATGAAGCGGCAAAAGAAGTGATTGAAGTAGGTTACACTTCGCTGATGTTTGATGGTTCTTATTTACCTATAGAAGAGAATTTGGAGAAAACAAGGGAAATTGTTGCGTTAGCGCATGCAAAAGGAATATCTGTAGAAGCGGAAGTTGGTTCAATTGGTGGTGAGGAAGATGGAATCGTTGGTGAAGGAGAGTTAGCACCAATTAATGATGCTGTTGAAATGGTGAAAACAGGAATTGACTTTTTAGCTGCTGGAATTGGTAATATCCATGGACCGTACCCTGAAAACTGGCAAGGTCTTCATTTAGGACATTTGAAAAAACTAGGCGAAGCAGTAGATAAAGCTGCAGGACGCAAATTTCCAATTGTTTTACATGGAGGTTCAGGAATTCCTGATGATCAAATTAGAGAAGCTATTAAATATGGCGTAGCCAAAGTAAATGTAAACACTGAAGCACAGCTTGCCTTTCATCAAGCAACTCGTGATTTCGTGTTATCAAATAAAGATCTTAAAGGTAAAAATTATGATCCGCGAAAATTCTTAAAACCTGGAGCAGATGCTATTCAAGGTGCAGTAGAAGAGAGAATTGATGTATTTGGCAGTACAAATAAAGCATAGTAGATTTGACGAAATTTAACTTTAAAGGTTATAATGTTTGATGTTGTTAAGAACAATTACACATCCAAAATTAGTGATTGGGCCTGCTTTAAGTGAATTTGCTTAAAGCCATAAATCGTGTAAGTTTTGGAGAGGATGAAAAAGAAAAGGTGGAAAATAAAAATGGCAGTAATTTCAATGAAACAACTTTTAGAAGCAGGGGTTCATTTCGGACATCAAACACGTCGCTGGAACCCAAAAATGAAAAGATATATTTTTACAGAACGTAATGGTATTTATATTATTGATTTGCAAAAAACTGTTAAATTAGTGAATTCAGCATATGGTTATATGAAAAGCATTGCTGATGATGGCGAGATTGTTTTATTTGTTGGAACGAAAAAGCAAGCACAAGAAACTGTAAAAGATGAAGCTATTCGTTCTGGACAGTACTATGTAAATCATCGCTGGTTAGGAGGTACGCTGACTAACTGGGATACAATTCAAAAACGTATTGGACGCTTAAAACAGATTAAAAGAATGGAAGAAGACGAAACATTTAATGTGCTTCCTAAAAAAGAAGTCGTCCTTTTAAGAAAACAACGTGATCGTTTGGAAAAATTCCTCGGCGGTATTGAGGATATGCCACGGATTCCTGATGTGATCTATATCGTTGATCCTCGTAAGGAAAGAATTGCCGTGCAAGAAGCACGTAAGTTAAATATTCCAATTGTGGCGATGGTAGATACAAATGCAGATCCAGATGAAATTGACGTGGTTATTCCATCAAATGATGATGCCATCCGTGCAATAAAATTAATTACTGCTAAAATGGCAGATGCGTTTATTAAAGGAAATCAAGGCGAAGACCAAATTGCTGCAGAAGAAAACACTACTGATGAAGTTGAGTAAAAAAAATTGATGCAAAAAAAGAGTGTGCCTTCCTGGTTAAGGACTAAACTTGCCCCGTATCTTTTTTCAGAGCCTTCAAAAGCCCACTATTAGAGGAAAAGATGGAATCAACAGCAATGTGGCGTTTGATACCAGAAATTTTTCATCATTTATTAATTTAAATTCCAAAATATTAATACAAATTGTTTTGCGCAAGAGATCATACGCTTCCCCCTTGTCCAGCTGCTTGTAAAACACTTCCGACCAATAAAATAGCGATCTTTCTCTCATATGATATCATTTTGTTTTTGCAGCTTTTTATAATTTAGGGTTGGTTTAGGCGATTTGGAAAGAGGTCTAATGTAGAAAGGTTTAAGAGATGAGAATTGAATTAAAAGAAAATGTCCATTTAATGCCTGTACCAACGATAAGGTACAAAACAGTTCAAATGTTAGTGCGTTTTTCAACTCCATTGCGAGAAAATATTGTTACAAAACGTGCATTGCTTTCAAATTTAATGGAAACTAATTCAAAGCTTTTTCCCGTACAGACTGAGTTGTCTAAAAAACTAGCCAAGCTTTATGGCGCCAGCTTTTATTCATATGTAGATCGCAAAGGCAATATGCATCGTTTAAACTTTGTCATTACAATTGTGAATGATTCATATGTACAGGATAAGCAACTTTTGGAACAAGCAGTGGATTTTTTAAAGGAAATTATTTTTTATCCTAATGTTAAAGAGGATGCTTTTGATCAAGAGACTTTTAATTTAGAACAAGATAATCTGGTCAAGTATATTGAAAATCTTGTGGAAGATAAAAGCTACTATGCTAAGTTGCGTTTACAAGAGTTATATTATAGATCTTCAAAAGCGCAAGCAGAGGCTATTTGTGGAACGACGCAAGCCACGGAAAAATTAACAGCCAAAGAGTTGGCTCGTTATCATCAAAAAGTGCTTGCCGAGGATAAAATAGATATTATGGTTATGGGAGATATTAATGAAACCAGAGTTCAAAAACTTTTTTCCGATTTGCCATTTATTCCTCGAAAAATTTCCAACATTGATCTCTTCTATAATGAGCCATTGACTAATGTTGTGATAGAGCGAGCAGAACAAGAGTCACTAAATCAATCAAAGCTAAATCTTGCATATCACTTGCCAATTAAATTTACCGATTCGTCTTACTTTGCTCTTCAAGTTTTCAATGGTTTATTTGGCGGCTTTTCGCAATCAAAACTATTTTTAAATATTAGAGAAAAAGAGAGTATGACTTATTCTATAGGTAGTTCTTTTGATAGTTTTCGCTCTTTGATGATGGTTGATACGGGGATTAATCGAGTTAACCGTGATAAAGTGATAGAGCTTATTCATGAGCAGTTATTTTCTTTGCAGTCGGGTGATTTTGAAGAAACAGCATTTTTACAAACAAAGGCAATGTTAAGAAATGTTTATTTATTATCACGAGATAATATCGGCATTCTTATGGAAGAAAAGTTTATCAACTTTTTATTGCCACAGACAAAATTTAGTGAGGAAGAGTATCTGCAAAATCTTCAACTTGTCACGCGCAAAGAAGTAATCGAAGTTGCCAATAAAATAAAATTGCAGGCGATATTTTTCCTTGAAGGAACAAAATCTTAGGGAGGTTTAATGAAAAAGATTGAGTATGCGCATGTTGGCGAAACATTATTTTTAGAACAGCTTCCTAATGGTTTGCGTGTTTTGCTATGGCCCAAAAAAGATTTTTACAAAACTTATGCTTTGTTTACAACTAACTTTGGCTCCATTGATAATGAATTTATCCCAGTTGGCGAGAACGAAAAAGTGCATTTTCCTGATGGTATTGCACACTTTTTGGAGCATAAGTTATTTGAAAAAGAGGATGGTGATGTTTTTCAAAAATTTGAAAAACTGGGTTCTTTTTCTAATGCAAATACAGGTTTTACAAGAACAAGTTATTTGTTTTCGACAACATCAAAAGTTGAAAAAAATTTAGAAATGTTGATGGACTTTGTTCAAGAACCATATTTTACAGAAGAGCTTATTGATAAAGAGCAAGGAATTATCGCTCAAGAAATGCAGATGTATCAAGATGAGCCGGACTGGCGTTTATTTTTAGGATTATTAGAAAATCTTTATCCAAATAATGTTCTTTCATGTGATATTGTAGGAACAAGGAAGAGCATTTCAAAAATCACTGCAGAAATGTTGTACCAAAATTTTTATCGATTTTATCATCCAAGTAATATGACTTTGGTAGTGGGTGGACGCTTTGATGCAGATGAAATAATGAGAGTGATTAAGGAAAATCAAGCAAAGAAAAAGTTTTCAGAGATATCTTTAGCACAAAAAACATTTTCTTTTAAAAATGATGAGCCAATTATTGAAATTCGCTCTATCAAAATGAATATCGTCTATCCAAAGTTTATTTTAGGTTTAAAAGGCAGGGATGAAATACCGAAAAACGGCGCTGAACTTCTGCAGTATAGATTTAGTCTTAAGTTATACTTGCAGATGTTATTTGGTCCTACGAGTCAAAACTTTTTGCAGTTGTACACCAAAGGTTTAGTGGATGATTCTTTTTCATATGCCTTTACTTTGGATCGCGGTTTTCATCTCATAGAAATTAATGGCGATGCTGATGATCCGCAAAAAGTAACGGATTTTTTGCAGGAAAAACTTAAAAACTATCAACAGCAAAATGACTTTAATGAAGAAACTTTTGAACTGCTCAAAAGAAAAATGATTAGTAAATTTATCCAATCACTTAACTCGATTGAAACTGTTGTTAATCAGCTTTCTTGCGGTTCATTTAGTGGTGAAGATACTGTGTTTTTGGAAACAGACTTGTTGCTTAGAGATTTATCTTTTGCTAAATTTCAAAAATTTGTCCAGCAGTTTATGGACAATGCCGTTTTATCTTGTTTTTATATTTATCCCAAAGAATCGAGTGAGTGAAAACCCCTATTTTGCTGCTTAGAACCTGTTAACTTGTCTCTCTATTGATGAATCCCGTTATACAAGTTGTAATCAAGCAAAGCTTGAACAAATCGTAAAGAACTTAGGCATATCTTTTGACGAAGAAAGGAAAAAAAATTACTAGAAAAGTCGCACCGAGTAGGTACATCCCTGCCTAAATTCTGCCAAGCTAACGCTTGCCAATCGTTAAGGCAGTTCGCAATTGGAGACAAGTTAACAGGCTCTAAGAAGAAAGTGACTGGTATAGAGTGGCTAGAAAGAAAGGAACTGTTGGAGAGCGTTTAACCGTTGCGCGTCTTGTAAGTGGATTAACGATAAATGAAATTCAACAAATTACGAAAATACAAATTCGTTATTTAGAAGCGATTGAGCAAGATCAGTATGCAAATTTACCAGGAACTTTTTATGTTCGAGCCTTTATTCGCCAGTATGCACATGCTGTGGGTGAGAATGCGGATGAGTTAATCGACATCTATGATGGAAAAATCGAGCCCTATGCTCCTGATCCAGAGGAGCTGCCGAAAATTCCTGTGATAAAAAAGGTGGAAAGTCAAAGAATTACTCGTCATGAAAATCGTGTTAAAAGTTCGCTGCCTTTTATTATTTTAGGGATTTTTGCTTATGCGATCATAGCAGTTGTGCTTTATTTTATGTTTGCATATCAGGGGATAAAGCCAATGATTGATACCGATAACTCTATCAAGGTGGATCGGATGTTTGAATCTTCATCATCAAAAAGCAAGAAGCATTCGTCGTCAAGCTCAAATAGCTCAAAAACAAAAGAAAGCTCGACATCTTCAAGCAGTACGGGTAAGAATCAAAAAATAGAAATATCTAAAGTTTCAGAATCTGGCAATAACATTACCCTTTTGGCTAAAAATATTAGTGGTCAAGCAGAAATTCAGGTGAAAGCAGCTGAAGGACAAAAAACATGGGTTCAGATTAATGATGCAAATCAAACAGCATTATACTCTGGAACAGTAGAGGCAGCTAATCCATTTAAGCCTCTAAAATTAACAGAAGGAATGAAACAATTTTCAATTATTATCGGTGCTCCAGCAAATACAGAGTTAACAATCAATGAAGCCAAAGTAGATATGACGCCTTATAATTCAGGTAGAGTTCTAACTTTTATAATTTCTTTAGAATATATTGGAGGAGCAAGTACTAGCAGCTCTACAGCTAGTTCCGCAAATAGTGTAAGGTATCAATAGACCTCCTTAGAGCCTGTCCAAGATC
>JAIRLR010000115.1 GCA_031259195.1 Streptococcaceae bacterium
AATTTCCAAATCACACATCAAACACATGAATGCCTTTTTGGTTCACAAAGAAATAGTTTTAAGCGATTTAAATTTTTTGAACAATTTTTTTATCAAATTATTAGCTTAAAAGATTTCTCTCGCTCTCATTTTTTCTCATAATTTTTCCATGTGTTTGGCGTGTCCTAATGCAAGAAGGCGCTTTTAATTTTTGGGGAAATAGCATAAACTTAGTATTGACTGGAAACTATTTAAAAATTAGATAAGTTTATGATAGCATTCTTGAAATTGTTGTAGGAGGATTTTTTTATTATGTCAGATTTTGAAAGTTTGTTAAATAGTCAGGAAGAGATTAAAGTTGGCGATGTGGTTGAAGGTGTTGTTGAGCAAATCGATGATTCCAACAAGCAGTTAATCGTAAGCCTTCCTGGCGGACTTCAAGGAACGGTTCCTGTTCAGGAGTTATCCGTTGAACCCATTGAGAATATAAAGGATGTTGTGAGTCTTGGTGATAAGCTAGATTTAGTAGTTTATCAAGAAGTAAGAGGAAATTCACAAGATGATGGTATTGCCTTTATCTTGTCTAAAAATAGGTTGGTTGCACGTGCAGCTTGGGAAGAGTTGCAAGGAAAAGAAGGAGAAATTATTCATGTTAAAATTTTAAAAGCTGTTAAAGGTGGTTTATCTGTATCAGTTAATGGTTTGCGTGGCTTTATTCCTGCATCTTTAGTTGAAGATCATTTTGTTTCTGATTTTAGTGATTATGCAGGGAAAGAGTGTGATGTAAAGATTATTGAAGTTAATCCAGCGGCAAATCGTTTGATTCTTTCTCATCGTGCAGTACTTGAAGAACAAAAATCAGCATTGAAGACAAAGATTTTTGAGAATCTTCATGAGAGTGACGTGGTTGAAGGTGTTGTAGCGCGAATAACAGATTTTGGAGCTTTTATCAATTTAGGTGGAGTAGATGGTTTAGTACATGTTTCACAGCTTGCTCACTATCGTGTTGTTAAACCTTCAGATCTTTTAGCAGTAGGGGAAAGTGTTAAAGCTAAAATACTAAACATTGATCATGAGAGGGAAAGAATTTCACTTTCGATTAAAGCACTTATACCAAGCCCGTGGGATGATATTGAAGAAAAAGTGCCAATTGGAGCCGTTTTAGAAGGAACGGTTAAGCGTATAACTGATTTTGGAGCTTTTATTGAAATTTTACCTAATGTCGAAGGTTTAGTGCATATCTCACAAATTTCATATGATCATATTTCTCATCCGCAAGAAAAGTTATCTGAAGGTGAAAAAGTACAAGTTCAAGTATTAGAACTAAATCCTGAAGCTCATCGAATCGCGCTTTCGATCAAAGCTTTACTCGAAAAACCAGCTGACTTTGTTGAAAATTTGGAAGATGAAGAAGATATAGATATTTAACTTTAAATTATTGATTTGAAATAATAAAAAACTAGAACGAGTTTAATAACCTGTTCTAGTTTTTTTGTTTAAATAGACCTGTCCTAAAATTAGATCCATGAAAAATAATGTGATAGCATCTTTTTTAAGAATGATAAAAAATCAGCTTAAAAAAGTGGTGATTGTCTCGTGCAAGAGACTGTGCAAGTAGATCGAGTAAATTTAAAAAATCTATTTCTTCGACAAGAGTATGAAGTTGCAACAATGAATCGGCAATTTAAAGATTTTGGCTTAGAAATGGAAATTGATGAAAATCGCAAACAAGAAACCAAAGTTACGCTATTTTATTTTTCAATTTATACGACTGGAAGTTGTATTGGCTTTATATATGGACTTCAACTAGATGAAAAAGAGTATTTATTAATCAAAAAAATCTTTTTATTGAAACAGTTTAGAAATGCACATAATATCCAATGGATTTTGCAAAAATTTTTACAATTAGCAAAGCAAAAATGTTATGTTTCTGAGTTTAAATGGGACTATACCATTTCTGAAGACTTAAAAGATGCTTACTTTTATTTATTAAAAAAAATTCCGGGAATAAAAGTGAAAAAGAAAACGTCGTTAAAAAGATATACTTCCAAAACGAGCGATTTTAATCATTTAAGGCAGTTGCTTTGGTATCGACCTTCTTTATTTCAAGAAAAAGGATATGAAGCAATTGTTTGGCAAAACTGTCCGGAGGATGTTAAGCAAAAAATTTTGAAGAAAGAAAAGTCGCTAAAGGATGATCCAACGTATCTTTCGCCATTTATTAAAGATTTTGAAATGGAAGATCCACAAATCAGTTTTGTTTTGGTAAAAAAAACGACTCGTGAGCCGTTTGGCTGGATGATTAACGATAGAATTTCAAAAGATGCATCAAAGATTAGAAGATGGTACTCTTATAAGGATGCCAGAGCGCTAAGACTTGCGCCATCATTTGCATCATTTATTTTAGAAAAAATAGCTCAAAGAAGTAAATATTTGCTTTTTGATGTAGCTATTGATAATTTGTCAATGGATAAAATAGTTGTAAACCGTTATTTTCGTCCCATTTTAGTAGAAATCTCGGATGTTTGTCAGCTAGAGATAGAATTTTAAAAGGAGCATGTTATGGAATGGTCAGAAGAAAAAATGAATGAAGTTTATGCACTTGTGATGCAAAAAGCAACAACAGATGAAGAATTTCGGCAAGGTTTAATGAAAGATGTAAATACCACGGTTGAAAAATTAATTGGTGAAAAACTGCCAGAGGGAATGAATTTAAAAGTTATTGAAAACGATCCCAACTATAATGCCACTTTTGTTTTGCCTAATTTATCAACAGGTGAAATGGATTTAGATGCGTTGGATGATGTTGCTGGCGGCGTTTCCGGACTTATCATTATTAGTGCTTGTGCTGTAGCTATTGGGGACGGCGGAGGAGGCGTTTGTGGAGCGGATATGGGGGCTGGAAAATAAGTTTTTTTGCTTTTATGAAATCGCTTGAGATTATACTGAATTTTAAAAATAATAATAAATAAGGAAGGGTTTTTTATGAAATGGTCGCGATATAGTAAGTTATTTAAATCAAAAAGAAATGGTTGGCTGCTTTATAATTCAGCATCGAATGCTTTTTTAAAAATTGACGAAAACGCTGTTCCTGTAATTCAAGAAATTATCAAGTCTCCTAAGACTTACGACTTTGGCAATGCCGTTAGTTTATATTTTCAGCTAAGAACAAGTGGTTTTTTGGTGGAAGACACCAAAGATGATGATTTATTTAACATTCTGAAAATGCGCCGTTTGTTAGTGGGTTATGCAACGGATGCTTTGACCCTAACGATCGCTCCTACGAGGAATTGTAACTTTGGTTGTCCTTATTGCTATGAAACGAACCGTACTAAATCAATGATGAGTAACGAGACGGTAGAGAATTTACTAAAATTTATAGAAATGCATAAACAAGCCCGCAGCCTTTTTTTGATTTGGTATGGTGGTGAGCCGCTGCTTGCTTACAAGAAGGTAAAACAAATTAATGCTGGAGTGGAGGAGTTAGAGATACCTTATTCCTCAAAAATGATTACAAACGGCTATTGTTTAACATCTAAGATTTGTGAAGAGTTAAATGATATGCATATTTCGACCATTCAAATCACGATTGATGGCGATAAAGAAATCCATAATAGGAGGCGTTTTCTAATCGGTGGCGGAAAAACTTTTGATCGAATTGTAGATAATATTGACACTTTATTAACATCTAGCTGGAAAGGGACATTAAACTTACGCGTTAATGTTGATACAAGAAATAGTAAGGAGTTCGCTAATGTCTACCGTTTTATTCAAAGCAAATACGATAATGAAATTTTAAATCGTATTTATATCTATCCTGGCTTTGTTCACGGGGAGGATACCAGTCCGGATATTAGCTGTTTCTTTGATTATGTCAAAAAAGGAGAGTTTGTTGCCAAGCTAGCCAGAGAAGAAAATATCACTCCTTTGCCGATTTTCCCGCAGTCAACATGCACCGCTTGTACTTTAGTTCAGCATAATTCTTATGTCGTAGGGCCGAATGGCGAGCTTTATAAGTGCTGGCATGACGTTGGCGAAGAAGATAAGGTGATTGGAAACGTCGCCTCTTTTAAAAACTGGAATATGGCTCTTGTAGCTGAAGGAATGGTCTCGGGAAATTATTTGGAAGACGTGCGATGTGAGAAGTGTTTCTTTTTCCCAGTTTGTGATGGAGGTTGTCCAAAGGTGAGAATGCTTAATAAGCGTGATGGCAAAAAACGCGATCACTGTTCTTATTTTAAAAATAATCTTGAGGAATTACTGGAGATCCACTATGAGCAAAAGTATGGTAAAGAAACCGCTAAAACTTAATAATGAAAAATTAAATTGGCTTGATTTTAAACGTTTAGTCGAGTTAGTTAGCGCTGATTTGAAAAATTATAAATTATTTGCAACTAATCCTGAAAAATTTTTAACTGAGCTTGCTTTAGATTTAGATCCTTACTTAGCAAAAGAGGCAGTAGATATTTATTTAAAAAAGAGAAAATTGATTGACAATCCTTATCTTACGCAAGTTCGTAAGCTTATTCAGCCTATCTATAATGATATTGCTCAGCGAGTTGATATTGCCAATTTTACAGCACCTCAGTTTCAAAAGTGGATTCAGCGGAAGAAAAAAGCTCTTGCTTGGGAGAGTAAAGAAGCTAGAAAAATCTTATCTCATTTTAATGCTCCGGTGATGTTTGAGTTAAGTCAAGGTTGTAGTGGACAGTGTGATTTTTGCTGTTTAGATACTCGAGTTTTAACAGAAACGTATCGTTATACCGAGGATAATAAAAAATTTTGGCGAGAGATATTAAAGGTTACAAAAGAAGAAGTTGGTGATGCAGCAAGTGTTGGTGCTTGTTATTTTGCCACAGAGCCGCTCGATGATCCCGATTATGAAAAATTTATCGCTGATTTTTACCAGATTTTTCAGACTTTTCCGCAGACAACGACGGTTAAAGGTGTAGCAAATATTAAGCGTATTAAACGCTTGATGAAACAGTTAGGTGTAGAAGAATTACAAAAAGCGAAGTTGCGCTTTTCAATTGTTTCTCTGGAACAGTTAAAAGCGATTTATCAGAATTATACAAAAGAAGAGTTAGCTTGTGTGGAATTATTAATGAATAATAAAGAATCTATCTATCCTTATAGCGATTCTGGTCGTGCAAGAAGTTTTCATAAAGATGGAAAAAATTTTGCGACTGCACCTTCAGTTTGCCTAATCGGTTTTTTGGTTAATCTATGTGGCAAGACCATTTCTTTGACCACTCCAAGAAAACCAAGTAAGGCTTATCCATTGGGAATGGAAATAATCTCTTCAGAAAATTTTTCAACTTCTGAAGATTATCGTGAAGTTATACGAAAAATGATTAAAACTTACATGCCTCTTAAAATAAATAAAAATCATCAATTGCGTTTTCACTCAGGAATTTCGATGAAGTCTAAAGGAAATACGGTAACTTTTTTAGGAGAAAAAATTAAGCAATCGCTGTCTTTAAGCGCAGAATTGCAAACGGCGCTTAAAAAGTTGCAAAATGAAGTATATTTAGTTAATAATATCTTTAAAGAAAAAAAATATTCAAATTTTTTATGCAAAAGTGTTTTAAACAAATTGCAATATTTATATAATTTAGGTTTTTTAGAGATTTTAGAAAGAAAGGAGTAGTTAAGGATGCCTTGGTCACAGGAAGAAATCAATGAAATTTATGAAAAAGCAATACAAAAAGCAACAACAGATGAAGAGTTTCGGCGAGAGTTGTTAAATGATCCTAAAACTACGATTGAAAAGTTAACAGGAAAAACTTTACCTGATGATTATACGATTAAAGTTGTAGAAAATGCTGACCCAAATTACAGCGATCCTAATTATACAGCGACATTTGTTTTACCGTCATCTTCAACAGGAGAGCTTAATTTGGATGATTTAGATAATGTTGCTGGTGGTTCTAACATTTGTGGCGCGCAGGCAGGAAGTGTTACTAAAGGATGAACGTTCTTTATCACAATATTTAACTTTTTAAAATTGGAGGTTTTGATTATGTCTTGGACACAAGAAGAAATAAATGAAATGTATGCAAAAGTAATGCAAAAAGCAACAACGGATGAAGAATTTCGTCAAGAGTTGCTCGACGATCCCAAATCTGCAATTGAAAAATTGACTGGTGAAACGCTTCCAGATGACTATAAAATTAAAGTATTGGAAAACGACCCAAATTACACAGCTACTTTTGTTTTACCAGATTTAAAACCAGATTTAGATGCTGATGATTTAGAGAGTGTTGCCGGCGGTGTTTGTTATGCTGATGGTGCTAATGTATGCGGAAATCAAGTGCAAGGGAATCAAAGTAAAGGGTAAAGTCTTGATTTTTGCAAAAAGCAAACTGTAAAAATCAAGTTAAATAAAAAATATTAAACTTTTAGAATAAACTGGAGGAATGTATTATGTCTTGGACACAAGAAGAAATGAATGAAGTATATGCAAAGGTAATGCAAAAAGCAACAACAGATGAGGAATTTCGTCAAGAGTTATTAGAAAATCCTAAATCAGCAATTGAGAGATTAACAGGTGAAAAGTTACCGGATGATTATAAAATTAAGGTTTTAGAAAATGATCCTAACTACACAGCCACCTTTGTTTTACCTGATCTGCGTAACGATCTAGATATTGATGATTTAGAAAATGTCGCAGGTGGTTTCGCTGATTGTTATGGTGAAGGTGCTAATGGATGCGGAAATCAAGTACAAGGAAACCAAAGTAAAGGATAAGTCTTGATTTTTGCATAAAATAAAGCTTTGGAGGAATGTATTATGTCTTGGACACAAGAAGAAATGAATGAGGTATATGCAAAGGTAATGCAAAAAGCAACCACTGATGAAGAGTTTCGTCAAGAGTTACTGGAAAATCCTAAGTTAGCAATTGAGAAACTTACAGGTGAAGCTTTTCCGGATGATTATAAAATTAAAGTTTTGGAAAATGATCCTAACTACACAGCCACCTTTGTTTTACCTGACATTCGTAGTGCCAATTTAGATATTGATGATTTAGAAAATGTTGCTGGTGGAGGTGGACTTCATCAAGGTTGTCCAGGAGATATTTGTCCAAATAAAGCTGGGAAATAATAAACTTTTATCTTTGTGAGAAGGAGAGTGTAACTTTAACGGTCTACACTCTCTTTTTTTCGTTTTTTCTGAATAAAATATTCGCTCATTATAAATTTCAAAATCCCGCCAATAAACATCACAATCCCCGCTTTTAAGCCTTGAGGGAAAAACGATAACTTAATCATGTTTTTTCCTTTGACTAAAGGAAGTGTGAGAAACGCATCTTGGGTAGGACGAATTTTCACCGGTTTTCCATTAATCGAAGCACTCCAGCCTTTGTCATAAGGGATGGTGGTGTACAGCACTTTTTCTTGATTCTTAGCTACTGTACGACCAATAATTTTGCGCCCATTTCCCTTAAAGTTAACACCTCGCATTTTTAATTGATCAACTGAGCGCTGAAATGCTGGTGTATCAAGCAATAAAACACGCGGCTTTAAAATCGTGACCCTTGCACTGCCATATAAACTAATAGTAAAAGTTACTTCTTCCTCGATTGCATGATAGCCTAAGTTATAGTACTGTCCCGTTATCCCAACTTCTGCACGATGATCCTGACCATTGATAATAACATTTGCACCACTGGCACCAGCTTCAGCTGGATTAGTGACAAAAAAACTAAAGTAACTCTGCTTTCGCGCTGGCACCTTAACCTTATATGTTACAATCTTTGCAACATCACTCATCGTTTCTTTATAGGTAATTGTTGACTGATTATCCACAATCTCCACATCTTTTTGGTTAACCAACTCTGGCTTAACAAACATAAAATAATGTTCATCCGTCTGCGCAAAGGTGTTAAAGAAAAGGCGCTGATTTAAAAGATTATCTTTTTTGTTAACGGGGATTTTATAAATTTTATCGTTAGTTTTAATGCCTAAAGGCAAGGCGTTTTCATTTTTATATAAACGATAATCGCCAGCTGTTTTTTGTTCGATAAAGCCATATTTCATAGAAGGAGTCTTGCTGATGTTATACTTAATCCCAATCAAACTATCCATTAGAAGAGTATTATTATCATAACGAATATTCAAATTTGTGCCAGCAGATTTATAACCCATTTTATCCAGAAAAGAACTTGAGTGCCGATTACGAATAGAACTAAAAAAACTAACTCCACTATAACCATAATTCAACCCATCATTAGATGATACTGAAGTTAAATTTTCTAAGCGAAACCGCTCGCCATTTTCTTGTCTCTTCGCTTCTTCAACTAAATATGAAATATTCGTATAAGGCTTAGAGTAAAGCGCGCGCGATGAATACACCCACTCTTTTAAAATACCCTGAAACTCTCCACGCGTATTAATTGCCAGCTCCAAAGACACTATCAGTAAAAGAATCATTCCCCATTTTTGCTTAGAAATTTTCTGATAAAAAACTCCCAGAAAAAGCAACACGCCATAAACACTCAAAAACAAAAGCGTTAAAAACACTTCGTTGTGTCCAATAAACTTAACTCTATGCCGGTTATAGATGTAAGTAACACTAAAAGACAGAATGAGTCCCACCAAAGTAAAAGTGAGTTTAGTAACCTCTGCCTTAGATAAAACAGAAAACCCTTCTAAAGCAATGGCAACAACCAAAAAAGAAAATAAAAAAGAAAAACGAAATAAAAACATATTTGGATAATGAAATCCTTGCCAAAATAAATTCAGCCAATCAAGATAAAAACTGGCAACTAAAAAGCTAAACAAAATTCCATAGCCTAATTTTTCTCGCCAAGTCACTTTTTTAGAAAAAAAGAAAAAGACCATAAATATTAAGGGAAAAAGGCCAATATAAACGAAAGGTAAAGCATGGAACTTGGTTGTATCATACGCGCCGATAAAATTCTTTAATGGCAGTGACCAAATGCATACATCTTCTGTAAATAAACTTTCTACTTTACTTAGTTTTTCACCGTTTTCACGCAAATCCATATACATAGGCAAAACCATCACCATAGAGGAAATTCCTGCTAAAATCGATGTTCTTAAGTACGCAAAAATCCGCTTTTTATACACTGACCAATGAATAAAAAGTTGGACACTAAAGTATAAAAAACTAAACACGCCAATCATAAAACCCATGTAAAAGTTCGAAATAAATAAAAAAAGATAACTAATAAACAAAAGTCCTTGCTTTTGCTCATCCAAAACACGATGTACTCCCAAAATCACTAACGGCAACCAAACAAAGGCGTCCAACCACATAATAATTTCAGAATGTGCCATAGCAAAACTCATCAAAGCATAGGCAGTTGAAAAAGAAACTAGGACAGAAGAACATAAATTAGTAAAACGCTTTTTAGCAAAAATATAAAAGGCTAGTCCCGCGCTACCAATCTTTAATAATGTAAGCAAATACAGCGCATCAGGAATATTTTGATTATTGAAAAAGAAAACAAGCGGAGTAAAAATGCCGCCCAAGTAATATGAAATTAAAGCCAAAAAATTCAAACCTAGAGAAGCGTTCCATGTATATAAAAAATTCTGCTTACCATGTAAAACATTATTAAAACTAGCATGAAAATTAGAAAATTGCGAAAAAGAATCACTTGCCATAATGCTTCGAGCACTTCCCCAGTAAATTCCTAAACTATAGTAACAAATGCCTTCAATAAGCGCTGGTAAAAGAAAGCTTAGTAAATACCACTTTACTGGATTTTTTAACAAGGAAAAAAGCTTCTTTTCTTTAAAAAAATCACTCTGCATAAACTTAAATATGCCTTTCTTAAGTTCTTAATTTTAATTATAACAAAAAAGAAAATAATCTTTTGTCTAATTTCTATAAACTTTTTCATCTTTTTTTAATAAACTTTGTATGTTATAATAAATTTGTAAGAATATTATCATTGTTTATTAAAGGAGTGAAAAAGATGAAAAAAAATGTACATACATCCATTCAGAACGTGGAAAAATTTTATCATTATTTAAAGGAAGAGGAAGAAATTAAAAACTCTTTTTTAAAATCGTTAGAATCAGTAGAGGGTAATTCTGATGATTTGACTTCTCATTATTTGGAAAAGGGAGCAAAATTTGCCCAAAGTTATGGTTTTGATTTTTCTGCAGAAGATTTAAGAAATTTTTTGGAGAGAGAACAAGCATTGTTGGATGAGAGTCAGTTGGAGCAAATTGTTGGCGGCGCTGGTTTTGCAGGGTTTACGCCTAGAAGTTTGACTACTTTTGCGTTTTTAGCCTTGCCCTTGATTGGCGTTTCTTATGGTTATAGTCAAAGTGCTAGTGCGGTGGAAGTTGCTAAAATTCAAACAACATATTCTAATTTTCAAGAACAACATAATGGAGTAATAGAAGCATTACTTAATAATGGTCAAGGTATTAAGAATGCGGTTGCGCAGAGAGGTGGTAATTTTACTCTTGATTTTTCGAGAAGAGCTGGTGAAGCTGGTGAAGCTGATGAAGCTTATATAAATTGGGAAAACATTAGAGATCAATGGGATGGTATTGTTGGCCAGTGTACTCTAAAAGAAGGCGGCTTTCAAGGTAATTATATAATTCAAAGACAAAATATAACAATAAAGGAAGAAAATCATTTGTTGGTAACAATTATACTACCAAAAGAGGATATGAGCGATGGAAATGGTGAACAAGTAACTCTTCTTTTAAACAAGCACGCTTTACAAGTGGTAGGTGTGTTTGTGGGTGCCAATGATGCTCAATTGTATCTGGCAACAAGTCTAAGTTATGTAGGTGCTGCTGCTCCTGCTTTAGGTTTAGGGCAATTGAGCGATGGAATCAGAGATATGAAAGCGAATAATGGGAATGTTGTGATGGATAGGACTTCTTTTGGATCCCGTAATATCTTAGGTGCAATCGGTAGAACATTAGTTATGATAGCTTCTGAAGCCGCGAGGGAAGAAGTAACTCGATTCTTTGTGGAAAATTTAATGAATTCCCAAGCTGATTCAAATCTTTACGACGAATTATGTAAAGAAATCATGCAAAATTGGCACAAAACAGTTGTTGAAAAAAGAAGTAATAATAACCCTATACGTTCACTTTCTCTAGAAGAAACTTTGATGATAGAAAATGTGAAACGTAATATTGGTTTATATGCGCATATATCAACTTTAACAATAGAGAAGATGTTAAATGAGACGAATAAGATGATAAATGAGACGAAGACGAAAGAGTTGCTTTTGAAACTGCAACAACTGATAAGTCTGATTAAAAAAATAAATCCAATGGATAAAAATCTAAAGGATAAAAATCTAATGGAAAGTGCAATAAATGCAGTGGCTCTAGCAAGAACAAATTTTTTAGCACAACAGGCAGCGGACGCTTAAGAACCTGTTAACTTGCCTCCCATGTGGATGAAATCTCATTATACAAATAGTGTTAAATCGAGGATTCCGTTCCAACAACCTTGCTTACAATTGTTGGAACGGAATCCTCGTTGTTAAAAAGATCATTAAAAGTTGAAACTAATTTCCTCGTAATCAGGAACTACTTTTAAACCAATAGCCGAAAAAGAGTCGATCTCTGTTTGTACCAATTCAATGATTTCTTTGGGTTCTATTTGTCTAACTAATAGCATTTCGCTTTCAAATTTAATAGAAATATCACACAATTTTTTTATAAATTTTTTCATTTTTAAATCATCAACACGGTTATACAATACGCAAAAATTATAATGTGAAACAGTTACGAATTTAGTTTCCTTTTCGTTTTCACATAGAAAGTTTAAAAGTTTTTTTAAATTAGTCAAACAATCTTCTTCTTTTAAATTTAAACGAAGCAATTCCCTATCGGATTTGTCTTCTTCAGAAAAAGCTGCAGATATAACTAATTGCCTCGGATAGCCTCTGAAAACAATAAGGTATTCATCATCGGCAGATACTTTTGCGCCAAAAACGCCCAAAAAGACGATCAAACAGATACCTACGAAACACTTTTTGATAATTTTATTTACGATCAAGATCTCCATCTCCTTTGTACTTAATTCCAGTTGCTAGTTTATTTATCATTCCCATTTCTGTCAAATAGAACGTATTCCCTAAGTTTTTTAACCAGAAAAAAAGCTTCTTTTCTTTAAAAAAATTACTCTGCATAACTTACAAGCCTTTCTAAAAAAGAGTCAATAAGCATCACGGTTTTCACCACTTCACTAATTATAAAGTCGTTGGGTTGCGAAAAATAGTACTTTTTTTCCAAAGATTTTACCTTAATTCTTGTGCTAAAATTACTAGGAACTTATTGCAAGAAAGGTATCAAAATGAAATCTTTAAGAGCACAAATGGAAGACGCATTGATCGCACTTCCTGTTTCCCTTTTTGAATATTTAGGAAAGTTAAAAATGGAAGCTGATGAGTTTTTGCTATGGTTGCAAATTTATCGCTTTCATAAAACAGGAGATTTATTCCCAAGTATGAAACGACTGGCCGAGTTAACTAATCAGTCAACAACACAGGTATCAGAAATTATTGCTCGTTTAATTCAAAAAGAGTTATTGGCTTTAAAATCAAAAAAAGAAGCAATTGGGCAGTTGATTGATTTTTATGATCCATATCTTTTATTTGATCGTTTAGAAAAAATCTGTAGCGTGGAAAAAGCAGAAAATGCTGATCAATCGGCCAAAAAGATTGGTATCGCTGAGTTAAATCGGCAATTTCAACAAGAGTTTGGTCGAGTTTTAACACCAATCGAAATCGAACGCCTTTGCATGTGGCTCGATCAAGATAAATACGATCCAGAGCTTATTCAGCTGGCACTGACGGAAGCGGTGTTAGCAAATGCTTATAACTTTAACTATATTGATCGCATTCTTTTGACTTGGGAAGGGAAAAATATTCGCACCAAAGCTGATGTTCTCAAAGAAAAAGAACATCGGAAAAAGCAACTTCTTCAAAAAGAAATCGATCAAAAAGAAGCACAAAAACGCGTGAAAAATCAGCCAAAAGTCACAATTGAAAAGTGGTTATAGAAGAGAAATGTTATCCAAGAAAAAAATAATGGACGCTTTAGGTGAGATGGCCAATTTGTTTCCAGATGCTCATGGAAAGTTAAACGCTCGCAATCCTTTTGAGTTGTTAATCGCCGTTATTTTAAGCGCGCAAACAACAGATGTGGCTGTTAATAAAGTTACCCCCGTGCTTTTTACTGCTTATTCCACACCATCATCCTTGGCCCAGGCCGATATAGAGGATGTTATAGAGAAAATTAGAGCAATTGGTTTATATCGCAATAAGGCCAAAAATATTATTGCCGCTTCACAGATGTTATTTGATGAGTTTAATGGCGAAGTGCCAACCTCACACTCAGAGCTTATGAAATTGCCAGGTGTTGGTAGAAAAACAGCCAACGTCGTTTTAGGAGATGCGTTTGGCATTCCGGGAATTGCTGTTGATACACATGTGGAAAGAATTGCTAAACGTTTGCAAATTGTAAAAAAAGACGCCAGTGTTTTAGAAGTAGAACAAGCGCTTATGAAAAATATTCCCAAAAATCTTTGGGTGCAAGCTCACCATACAATGATTTTCTTTGGGCGCTATCACTGCACCGCAAAAAAACCAAAGTGCGCCAACTGCCCTTTGCTAGAGATGTGTGCGTTTAGGCAGAAGGAAAGTTCGTAATTAAAACTTTATCCAAATTTTTTTGACTCCATCCCTACCAGACAATGTTCATATAAAAATCTTTCAATGCAACCAAACTCCATCTTTTCATAGTAATTCAATCTTAGAACCTGTTAACTTGTCTCCAATTGCGAACTGCCTTAACGAGTGTCTTGCGAGGCTTGGCAGAGTTTAGACAGGATGTACCTACTCGATGTGACTTTTCGGCTTTCATTTGTGCATAATCTCACTTTTAAACATAAACTTCGCTTAAATCTGATCTTTTTGCACCACCGTTAAACGCTTGATCTCGGCGTTGATTACTGCAACTTCTACCAATAATTTTCGCAAATAGTGCGATTGCTTAGTTTTAATTGCTTGAAACTTTCTATTTTGTTCCGGTCTCTTTCTTAAATGGCGAACTTTACTCTTCTTTTGATCATTGTTATTCTGTTTGGAAAGACTTTTCATCTTTATTCCTCTGATGCTGTCGGAAAAGTTGGAGGAATTTTATCATATTTAACAGATGAAATCCATTTTTATAGATGGGGTGATGATTTAAATGCTATGTTGGTAGCAACGATACCACTGGGCGGAATTGACCAAGAGTACGGTAAAGAATTATCAGATGCTGTGTTGGAAAATCACAGGGCTGATAATTATATTAAAGCTGTAACAGAAGGGGAAGAAGTAACAGATATTTATTGAGCTGTTTATGAGAACCTGTTAACTTTGTCTCTTTATTGATGAAAAGACAAGTTAACAGGTTCTTAGAAAATTCACAGATCTATCACCTTGTAAGCGCACTTATTGCACCCAAAACTATTCCTAAAACTGTAAAGATCAGCATAATCCACACAACGACCATTGTTGTTTTTTGGAAAGTTGATTTCTCCTTCCACTTCATTATTACAACACTCCTCAATCAATTTTTCTTGCTCGATACGGTACTCACACATTCTACACTTTGCACAAGAACAAGCGCAAACAAAAAAGCTGAGCTAATTTCCAGCATCAAATTATTTCAATTATTTCAAAAATTACTTGAAGCCTTTGTTTTATACGAAAAAAAGAAAAATCATTAGACCTCTTGCGAAACTAAGGACATGATTAAAAATTGTGTTCAATTTTTTCCTGAGATAAGGAAAAAAACGTAAAGATAGTGCTGCTTTGCGAGGCTCCCGTTCTAACGATTTGTAATCAAGCAAAGCTTGAAACAA
>JAIRLR010000116.1 GCA_031259195.1 Streptococcaceae bacterium
TTCCCTACTCAAAATTTAGTTAAGTATAAATTTACTAAATTTTAAGAAAAAATTTTTTTAGCTTTGGGACATTTTCGATGAACATCTATCAAGACATTATCACTGAGCAGCGACAAGTAAATGTTAAAATAATATTATTGGTTGTATTTAAGACAGAAATAGTTATAATGGATTAAGCGAGGATTAACTCGGGAATAAGTATTAATAGGAGGTCTTTTTACAAATGGCAAAAGAACATTATGATCGTAGTAAACCGCACGTTAACATCGGAACAATCGGGCACGTTGACCATGGGAAAACTACGCTAACAGCAGCGATTACAGCAGTACTAGCAAAACGTAGCGGTAAAGGTGAGGCGATGGATTATGCTTCTATCGATAATGCTCCAGAAGAGCGTGAACGTGGAATTACAATCAATACTTCTCACGTGGAGTATGAAACTGAAAAGCGTCACTATGCGCATATTGACGCTCCAGGACACGCGGATTATGTAAAAAACATGATTACTGGTGCTGCGCAGATGGATGGAGCGATCCTAGTGGTTGCTGCAACAGATGGACCAATGCCGCAAACTCGTGAGCATATTCTTTTATCTCGCCAAGTAGGTGTTGGATATTTGATCGTCTTCTTAAACAAAGTTGACTTGGTAGATGATGATGAATTATTGGAATTAGTTGAAATGGAAGTTCGTGATCTATTAACTGAACATGATTTTCCAGGCGACGATACTCCAGTTATCGCTGGTTCTGCTTTGAAAGCTCTTGAAGGTGATGCAGCTTATGAGGATAAGATCATGGAATTGATGAACACGGTAGATGAATATATTCCAACACCAGAACGTGACACTGACAAGCCATTCTTGTTGTCGGTGGAGGATGTATTTTCAATCACTGGTCGGGGGACAGTTGCCTCTGGGCGTATCGATCGTGGGAAAGTGAACACTGGTGACGAAGTTGAGATCGTTGGGATTGCAGATGAAACTAAAACAGCAGTGGTAACTGGGATTGAAATGTTCCGTAAAACTTTGGATTACGGGGAAGCTGGAGATAATGTTGGGGTGTTATTGCGTGGGATTCAACGTGATGAAATTCAGCGTGGTCAAGTATTGGCTAAGCCAGGTTCAATTACACCTCATACTAAGTTTAAAGGTGAAGTTTACGTTCTGACAAAAGAAGAAGGTGGGCGTCATACGCCATTTTTTACAAACTATCGTCCGCAGTTTTATTTCCGTACAACTGACGTAACTGGTAATATTCAATTACCAGCAGATGTAGAAATGGTAATGCCTGGAGATAATGTAACAATTGATGTGGAATTGATTCACCCAATTGCCGTTGAACAAGGAACTACCTTCTCAATTCGTGAAGGTGGACATACTGTTGGTTCTGGTATTGTTAATGAAATCAAAGAGTAACAGATTTTTTTAATATAAAAAGTTATTGGAAGGCAGGGTCGACGCATGAAAACCTTCAAATAAATATCTATAATCACCTCTCTAGTAGGCCCATCAGGTTATGGAAAAATAATTATTAACGGAATTAATATGAAGGATATTAATATTAATTTCTCTAAGAACCTGTTAACTTGTCTGTCTATTGATGAACCCCGTTTACCAAGTTGTAATCAATTAAGCTCAAAAAAAAAATTGCCAGGTTTTTTTTTGAGAAATTTTTGCGCATTTCTAGGCTAGAAGCATAAGCTTCTAGGTAACAGATAAAAGAAAACGAAGTTTTCTCTCACCGGAAACGCAGGTTTAGCGAGGCTATTTTGAGGCTCCCTTTCTAACGAGCAGATCTTTTAACGAAGAAAAGCAAAAAATTACCAAAATTTGACGAAGAAAGGCAAAAAATTATCAGAAAAGTCGCACCAAGTAGGTACATCCTGCCTTAACGATTGGAGAGAAGTTAACAGGTTCTTATATAAGTTCCCCGTAAATAAATTTAAACAAAGCGACCGCTATGATTGAAGCTAAAATCGGTGCTAGAACAGGAACCCAAGCGTACCACCACTTAGAATCGCCTTTATTTTTTAACGGCAAAATGGCGTGCAGAATACGCGGGCCAAGGTCTCTGGCAGGATTTAATCCTGGTCCTGTAGCACCACCCATTGACGCCACTAAAGCCATTACTAAAAAGCCAAGCGCCAAATGTCCTATTTCAAGAGATCCTGCATAAAAACCGGCATTTGTTTGTTGCGCACCAAAGAAAAGCTTTGTAATTCCTAAAGCTCCAAAAAACAATACAAAAGAGCCAAAAAATTCGCTTAAGAAGCCATATAAACAAGAATTTGCATTGTCAATGGTTGAAAATGTCCCTAAGATAGCATTTTTCTCTGTTGTTAAATCATAGTAAGGCTTGTGAATGGCATATACAATCAATTGTCCAATCATAGCACCTAAAAATTGCGCCGCAATGTATTGTGCTACATGCGTCCATGGAAACATATTGCTAACGGCTAATCCCAAAGTAAAGGCCGGATTGATATGACTTTCTGAAATATTTCCAAACATTAATGAGGGAATTGCAACACCCATCCCATACCCCCAAGCAATCGTCATCCAACCAGAAGCAAAACCTTTTGTCCCCTTTAACTCTACATTGGCCACAGCGCCGTTCCCCAAGATAATTAAAAACATTGTGCCGAAAAATTCAGTTATATATTTAATGATCCAGCTATGAGAATTGGCCGTATCCATTAAAATTGTCCATGAGACTCCCATGAATTATTTCCTCCTTCAATAACGAATCAGAATTTTAAAATTTTTCGTAAATAAATATAAATTTATTGCTTTTAGAATTGCTGATTAACATCCGTAATTTTATCAAAATTTTCTATTGATGTAAATGAAATAAGTTGTCACTTAACTGAGCAAATGTACATAAAAATTATAAATTTCGTACTTTTTAAGAGAGTTTGAGAAAGATCTTTTGGAGAGATGATAATTTTGTGGGAATGGCTAAGTATTACAGCAGTGTTTTTAGCGGTAGAAGATTGGCAAACATGTACGTTTAAGGCTTCACATTTTTTACTGTGTTTGCTTCCGATGGTGATTTGGCCACCTCATTTTTCCTATTTGATGCTTTTTTTCGTAGCACTTGGAATCTTAGCTGATAATGAAAATATCGGCATGGGTGCTGGAGATTTTTACTTATTAGCATGGTGGAGCGGGTATTACTCCGTACTTGAGTTATTAAAAATAGTCATGATAGCTTCATTTTTCGGAATTTTACTAGGAATATTTCTTAAAAGAAAAGTCGTCCCGTTTCTTCCATGTTTAGCGCTGGGATTAATTTTTCAGCATTTTCTTTGACAATAGACCTCTTGCGAAACTAGATCCATGAAAATTGCGAACTGCCTTAACGATTGACAAGCATCAGCTTGACAGAGTAAAGGTGCGGACGTACCTACTCGGTGCGTTTCTTTTTCCCTGATATTTCGCCAAAAGACCTGCCTAAGTTCTAACGATTTGTAATAGCCCGACAGGTTTTTTGAGCTATTTTTTTACAATTTGAGGCAAAAAACGCAAGGGAAGCTACGCGTTGGTGCTAAATCGAGGCTCCCGTTCCTTGCGATTTGTAATCAAGCAAAGCTTGAAACAA
>JAIRLR010000117.1 GCA_031259195.1 Streptococcaceae bacterium
TTGTTTCAAGCTTTGCTTGATTACAAATCGCAAGGAACGGGAGCCTCGATTTAGCACCAACGCGTAGCTTCCCTTGCGTTTTTTGCCTCAAATTGTAAAAAAATAGCTCAAAAAACCTGGCAGGCTTACCAAATTGTTTCAAGCTTTGCTTGATTACAATTTGTATAGTAGGATTCATTTCATTAGAGATCTTGGGCAAGCTCTAAGAATGCTTATCTAGGAAAAATGTTTGCAAGACTACTAGTAGTTTCACCCCACAGATCCTTCCATTTCATAACTAATCAAGCGGTTTAACTCCACCGCATACTCCATCGGCAGCTCCTTTGTAAAGGGCTCCACAAACCCCATCACAATCATTTCTGTGGCCTTACTTTCTGTTAAGCCACGACTCATCAAATAATACAGTTGCTCTTCAGAAATTTTCGAAACTTTTGCTTCATGTTCGAGTGTTACTTGAGAATTATGCGCTTCATTAAGCGGGAAAGTATCAGATCTTGAAAATTCATCCATGATAATCGTGTCACACTCAACATGAGAAGCTGAGTATTTACTATTCTTACCAAACTTAACAATACCGCGATAGTTGGTCTCACCGCCACCTTTGGCAATCGATTTAGAAACAATGGAACTAGAAGTATTTGGCGCGCGATGAATCATCTTAGCTCCGGTATCTTGAATCTGGCCGGTATTGGCAAAAGCAATCGAAAGCATGGTTCCACGGGCACCCTGCCCATCCAAAACAACAGCTGGATACTTCATCGTTGTTTTCGATCCCAGATTGCCATCAATCCACTCTACAGTCGCAAAATCTTTTGCCTGCGCGCGCTTTGTTACCAAGTTGTAAACATTATCCGACCAATTTTGAATCGTGGAATAGCGCATATATGAATTCTCTAAAGCAAAAATCTCCACCACTGCTGCATGTAGTGAATGACTGGAATAAGTAGGAGCCGTACAACCTTCTACATAATGCACGCTTGCTCCCTCATCAACAATAATTAACGTCCTTTCAAATTGCCCCATCTTTTCCGCATTAATTCTAAAATATGTCTGCAGCGGAATATCAACTTTTACTCCCTTTGGTACATAAATAAACGTCCCACCTGACCAGACAGCTGAGTTTAAAGCGGCTAACTTATTATCATCTGGCGGAACTAATTTCGCAAAATACTGTTTAAAAATTTCTGGATATTCCTTTAATGCTGAATCCGTATCTGTAAAAATAATCCCTTGCCTTTGAAACTCATCTTTCATATTATGATAGACCACTTCTGACTCATACTGAGCTGATGCTCCCGCTAAATAAGCACGCTCAGCTTCTGGAATACCGATTCTTTCAAACGTCTCTTTTATCTTTCTTGGCACTTCATCCCATGTGCGCGCTGACTTTTTTGTTGGCTTTTGATAATAAATAATATCTTCAAAATTAATCGCTGATAAGTTAGGCCCCCAAGCAGGCAGCAGCATTTTATGAAAAGTATGTAAAGACTTAAGGCGAAATTCAAGCATCCATGCAGGCTCACTTTTAGCTTTAGAAATCTCACGCACAATATCTTCCGTCAAGCCTTTTCCTGTACTAAACACAGGCTTTACATCATCACTAAAGCCAAATTTATACTCATCTAACTTTGGAACATCCATGATTCCACCTCATACCATCTCTTCAAAGGTAAGTATAGTCTTGCCAACACGACTACAAACCTTTTCCTTATCTTTTTAAGACTACCCATACATATAGCAAATAGTAAAATGTTTTTGCTAAGATTACAATTACCGAATTGCGTCATAAAAAAACACCCGCAAATAAAAAACTGGAAGTTAAAAGTATGTTTTAACTTCCAACTACCAGTTTTTATTTTAAAAGAAGTTATTAAGAAATGTTTCCTTTTATTTTGCGGTTACGAACTAGCATATATCCTCCGATACCCATTGCTGAGATACCGATTACCAGGAAGATGACAATACCGATACCACCAGTTGATGGTAAGTAACCTTTAGGATAGTTTTTGATTTTTTCTAATGTTTTACCAGCTTGTCCAACATAAGTAGATTGGTTAAGTGATCCATCAATTGTAAATGAAATGGTTGTCGCACTATCATCCAAGTAGTAGCCATCTGGGGATTGTACTTCTTCTACTTGATAAGTTCCTTTTCTAAGTCCAGGCAGGTTGATTTTTCCAGTAGATGCTGAACCATTTGTGCTATCAGTTGTTGTCCAGAAAACTTGAACGGGCACATTTGAAAAGGTATCACCACTTTCCGTAGTTCCCGATCCTGTTACCTCTCCAGCAGCAAAATCAGAAGCTTTATGATCTCCTGTAACATTCAACCAGCGAACTTCACCATCAGTTGTATAACCGCCAAAGTATTTGCCATCATTACGTTTTAAGACAAAAGCTGCTTTTCCATCAGTAATTAATTGACTAGATCTACCGTTTACTTTGTCAAACCCTTTTTTAAAAACAATCACAAACTCTGAGTCATCTTGACCTTCATTATCTCCACTACCATCATTTTTATGATTTTTATATCTAATTAAGTTATTCATGCTTTTTTCAATTGGTGCATCCTGAGTTACAATCATTCTTAATTTAATTGTGATCACTTTTCCTGCTAATTTTTGTAATTTTTCTGTATTTGTTTGAGAAACAGTAGTTGGCATAACGAAATTAAATTGTAAATTTTTGGTCTTATTATAATCAGTTGTGCCACTTGTAGCAGCTTCATTTGAATATTTATTTATTGTTAAATTAAGCGGAGTGCTTAGAAGTGAGTTATAAGAAGCTTGAGCACTCGTTTTAGCATCGGCAAAATCCGTATGTTCGTTACTTTGATCTTCTATTGTTATCTTATCAATTGAGAAAAATGCTAATCCATCATCTGGTAAATCATTTAGCTTAAAATACGCATGCTTATATGTACTTGCATCTACAAGCGATGATAAATCGTAAGGTAATTTATAATTAATTTCAAATTCTACCAATTCACCAATGGATCTAGTTACAGTTGGATCAGATGTGTTACCAGTAGTTCCTAACGGACCGTTTGTTGCATCTTTATCATCAATAAATACAAAGCCATCAAGATCTCCATCAGAATCATCAGCTTTGTCTTGCTGCGTTGATACTAATTTTTTTTCAATATCTGGTCTTGAATCAACAACGTTTTTAGGATAAAGATCTACTACATTATCTGTCTCGCTTGCTAAGTATAAATCGTCAGAATTTTGATCTTTAAGAACTGGTAAAGAAAATACAGTATTTACTGTTTTTGGAATTTGTACAATATTGGTTGAAGGTGTTCCAACAATGTAAGCGCCTGAAGTATTTGATTCTACAGCTACGTACACTTTGTTAGCTCCATTGCCGCTGGCTTGTGCAACATTTTCAAATTTTGCGATCCCGTCACTGCTTCCCGTTGTTTTAGTATCTATAAGTGTAGCATTAGGGTCACTAGTCATGGAAGCAGGTGTCTTACCTTTATAATGATCTACAGTACTATTAAAAGCTTGAAGTCGTTGTTCTTGTGTTGTCTCTAAAACATTTGTAACTAAAGCAATTCTTTTTAATTCTGCATCAAAAAATGGAGTAACATCATATAATCGAAACACCACTCCAGCAATTTTTTCCTTTTCTTCTAAAGCCGCTATAAGATCTCCAGTGTTTTGATAGGGCTGCTCATCGAATTCTGTTTGCGTTACTTTTACCTTGTGGAGGTTAACTATTACTGGATGAGTAGATGTTTCTGCATTTGCTTCATATTTTGCTTCGGCATCCGTCTCTGCATTAATAGTAAACGGCTGAATAGTGCTGACGACACTTGGCGCAAGCAACATTCCTGTAGCTACGATGCTAAATAATTTTTTCTTAAAGTTCATTTAACTCTCTCCTTTACTTTTAAAACTTATTTATGACTTATAAAGATCATATTTGAATTAATGCTGTGATTAAGCTGTTTTTTTGATGAAACCACCTCTTAGAACCTGTCCAAGATCTCAAAATGATGAATAATTTTGGCTCTTTTTTCACACTTTTTCGTTAAAAAGTCTCGATTTAGCACCACTATTCCTGCGTTTTTTGCCTCAAATTGTGAAAAAATAGCTCAAAAATTCATTTCATTAGAGATCTTGGACAGGTTCTAAGACTTATTTAATCTTTTTTTGACTTATAAAAGCTATATTCATTATTTGACCTTGATGCTTCTTTTTTAAACCTTAGTTTATTTGATCTGAATATATTCTATAATAAAATTTATTTTAATAAAACAAAAAGCACTTAAGAACCTGTTAACGATCTCTAGCGAAGTGAATCCCACTATACAAATTGTAATCAAGCAAAGCTTGAAACAATTTGTAATAGCCCGACAGGTTTTTTGAGCTATTTTTTCACAATTTGAGGCAAAAAATGCAGGGAAGCTACGCATTGGTGCTAAATTGAGGCCCCCGTTCCTTGCGATTTGTAATCAAGCAAAGCTTGAAACAACTTCGTAAGGAACCCGACAGGTCTTTTAACGAAAAAGTGTGGAAAAATAGCCAAAATTATTCATCGTTGGGAGATAAGTTAACAGGTTCTAAGCGCCAAGGAGGTTTCAATGATCTCATATCAAGAAAGATTAATAGACGAAAAAGTTTTTCGTGATCCTGTTCATAATTATATAAAAGTTGATCATCAGTTAATTTTAGATTTGATTAATGCAAAAGAAATGCAGCGTTTGCGTCATATTAAGCAGTTAGGAACTTCGAGTTTTACTTTTCATGGTAGCGAACATAGCCGTTTTACACACTCGCTGGGTGTTTATGAGATTGCCCGTAAAATTTGCAATATTTTTAATCGCTATTATCCTAAAGGTAGTAACCATAAAGATGGTTGGGATGATTCACAGCGTTTATTAACTTTAGTTGCGGCGTTGCTGCATGATATTGGACATGGTGCTTATTCTCATACTTTTGAGCATATTTTTAATACTGATCACGAGCAATTTACAATAGATATTATTACCTCTAATCAAACAGAAGTCTTTCAAATCTTGCATCATTTTGCAAAAGATTTTCCGGGAAAAGTCGCACAAGTGATTCAAAAAAACTATAGAAATCAACAGGTTGTCCAGATTATATCTTCACAAATCGATGCCGATCGGATGGATTATCTACTGCGCGATGCTTATTATACAGGAACAAAATATGGTACTTTTGATTTAACAAGAATTTTACGCACGATTCGCCCTGTAAGAGACGGCATTGCTTTTAAAGCTAGTGGCATGCACGCTGTTGAGGACTACATCATAAGTCGTTATCAAATGTATATGCAGGTTTACTTTCATCCTACTAGTAGAGCGATGGAAATTATTTTAAAGCATTTGCTTAAAAGAGCAAGAGCTTGTGCTTTATATCAAGAGAAGCCTGATTATTTTAGGCAAACAGCGCCTCGCTTGCTTACCTTTTTAAAAGGGGAATACAAATTAGAAGACTATCTTTTTTTAAATGATAATGTTTTAAATACTTACTTTGCTGAGTGGAAATTGGCAAAAGATCCTGTATTAAGTGATTTAGCTATCCGTTTTTTGGAGCGAAAGCCGCTAAAATCTTGTGCTTTTACCAATCAAAGTAAAGCTATTATCGATGAAATGAGAAAACTGGTAGCTGCTGCAGGATTTGCTTCTGATTATTATACAGCTATAAGTTCTAGTTATGATTTGCCATATGATTTTTATCATCCAAGTACCAAAAATGCGCAAATTGATATTATGCTTGAAAATGGTCAATTAACAGAGTTATCAACTATGAGTCCGCTAGTTCTTGCATTAGCGGAGAATGCTCATGGGGAGCAGCGTTTTTACTTTCCAAAAGAAATGTTAAATAGCTCACAAATAAAATTTAATCAACTACGGAATTCTCTCTAAGAAAGGAACATTAATATGGCAATTAAGCTTGTGGCCATTGATATCGATGGTACTTTAATAACTGATAAGGGCGAAATTACACCAAAAGTTTACGAGGCGATTCAAAAAGCGAAAAAGCAAGGTGTTAAAATCGTTATCGCTACTGGTCGCCCATTAACTGGTGTGCATGATTTACTGGATCATCTAGAACTTAATGGAAAAAAAGATTTCGTTATTACTTATAATGGTGGGCTACTGCAGGAAGCTCAAACGGGTAAAGAAATTGCCCGCTACTCTTTAACTTATGATGATTATCTAGAAATTGAAATGTGGTCCAGAAAGCTGAAAGTTCATATGCACGCCATTACAAATGATGCGATTTATACCGCAAATCGTAATATTAGTCACTACACCGTGCGCGAATCTACTTTGGTTAATATGCCTATTTATTACCGCACAGCTGATGAGATGACAGAGAATTTGGAAATTGTTAAAACGATGTATATTGATGAGCCTGATCATTTAACAAAGGTTATTCAAAGATTTCCGGCACATTTGAAAGAAAAATATACAACTGTGCGCAGCGCACCTTTTTATTTTGAAATTTTAAATCCAAAAGCAAGCAAAGGGAATGCTCTTTTAGCGTTGACTAAAAAGTTAAATCTGACCAAGAAAGAGGTTATGGCAATTGGCGATGCTGAAAATGATCTTTCAATGCTTAAAGTTGCCGGTCTTGGTGTGGCAATGGAAAACGCAGTTGCTGATGTTAAAAAAGAAGCTGATGTGGAAACGGCTAGTAATAATCATGATGGCGTTGCTGTTGCGCTAGAAAAATGGGTGTTATAACTTTCTTGATCAGGAGGTAAGCAAGTGGCGACACAACAAGAGCTGACAGGCGCTGATGTTATTGATATCGTTAGCGGCTATATGATTGAAGAGCAAGTTCAATATGTGCAGAAAGCTTTAGACTTTGCAATCAAAGCTCATGCTGATCAGTTTCGTAAGTCTGGTGAACCTTATATTATCCATCCAATCCAAGTGGCTGGCATTTTAGCAGGGTTAAATATGGATTATCACTCAATTACAGCGGCTTTTTTGCATGATGTTGTGGAAGACACACCTGCTACTCTTGAAGATATCAGAGAAGAATTTGGCGTAGATGTTGCTATGTTAGTAGATGGTGTTACCAAACTAGGTAAAATAAAATATAAATCGCATGAAGAACGCTTAGCAGAAAATTACCGCAAGTTATTGTTAGCTATGGCCAAAGACTTACGTGTTATTTTAGTCAAGCTAGCCGATCGCTTGCACAATATGCGAACCCTAAAACACTTGCGCGAAGATAAACAACGTAAAATTGCAGAAGAAACCCTAGAAATCTATGCTCCACTTGCTCATCGTTTAGGGATTAGTCATATCAAATGGGAGCTAGAAGATATATCTTTGCGCTTCCTTCATCCAAAACAATATTATCGCATTGTTCATTTAATGCAGGTCAAACGCACAGAAAGAGAAAAGTTAATCGAAGAAGCCGTAGAAGATATCAAGAGGGCGACAAAAGAGCTAGAAATCACTGGTAAAATCTATGGCCGTCCTAAACACTTGTACTCTATCTATCGCAAAATGGTGGATAAACATAAACGATTTGAAGAAATTTATGATTTGCTTGCTATTCGAGTTATTGTAGACTCGATTAAAGATTGTTATGCTGTGCTTGGAGCGATTCATACCAAGTGGACGCCAATGCCTGGACGTTTTAAAGATTATATTGCTATGCCCAAAGCTAATATGTATCAATCACTTCATACAACAGTTATTGGACCAAATGGTAATCCGATTGAAATTCAAATTCGAACTTTTAAAATGCATCAAATTGCTGAATTTGGAGTAGCCGCTCATTGGGCCTATAAAACTGGGAAAACTGATGAAGTTAAACCAAATGAGATGACGAAAACTTTATCTTTGTTTAATGAAATTTTAGATATTCAAAGTGCAACAGATAATGCTTCAGAGTTTATGGAGTCAATCAAAGACGACATTTTCTCTGATATGGTCTATGTTTTTACACCGAAGGGGGATGTAATTGAGTTGCCTGCCGGAAGTGGGCCGATTGACTTTGCTTATAGTATCCATACCCAAGTTGGCGATAAAACAATCGGAGCCAAAGTCAATGGCAAGATTGTGCAGCTAGACCATAAGTTAAAAACGGGAGATATTATTGAGGTTATCACTTCGGCGAGCTCTTTTGGGCCTTCACGCGATTGGTTGAAATTAGTTAAAACAACACGTGCGCGCAATAAAATCAAGCGTTTTTATAAAACACAGGATAAAGAGTTAAGCATCGATAAAGGACGCGAAATGGTGATGAATGAATTACAAAAAAATGAGTTCAACACCAAAATATTTATGAATAAGCATCATCTTGATGAATTGCTTAAACGCAGCAGCTATCAAACAGAAGAGGATATATATGCAGCGGTTGGTTTTGGAGAGATTAGCGTACAGACCGTTACCAATAGGTTGACTGCTAAAGAGAGAAATGAAATAGAGCAGCAAAAGCAAGTTGAAGCTGCCGATCAGCTAATGACGAAATCTGTTAAGGTTGAAAAAGAAACCGAAAGGATGAAAATTCGTCATGAGGGGGAAGTGGCTATTCAAGGGATTGATAATCTTATGGTGCGTCTTAGTCATTGCTGTAATCCTGTGCCAGGGGATAGGATTGTAGGCTACATTACCAAAGGTCACGGCTTCTCTATCCATCGCAAGGATTGTCAAAATCTAGCCAGTCAAAAGCAAGTCGAAAAACGTTTGATTGAGGTGGAGTGGGAAGATAAAGCAAGTGCGCAAAATGCCAGTAAGGATTATATAACTGACCTAGATATTTACGGCTTTAATCGCTCAAATTTATTAAATGATGTTTTGCAAGTAATCAGTTCCAATACAAAAAATATTGTGGGCGTAAACGCTAGGCCAACTAAAAATAAAATGGCTTCGATTCACGTCACTGTGAAAGTACACAATGCTGATCACTTAAAGCAGTTAGTGGAAAAAATAAAATCCGTGCCGGATGTATACTCCGTCAAAAGGAAGAATGGATAAGTCGATTTTGGAGTAGCTTTATGAAAGTAAAAGAACTTGTTTTAAGAGAACTAGTCAAACACTTGAAGCAAAATATTTCTGGCGAAAGTTTAGCAAAAACTTTAAGTCTTTCAAGAACAGCTATTTGGGAAGCCATTCATGAGTTAATCAATGACGGCTATAAGATTAGCTCAAAAACCAACAAGGGGTATTGTCTAAGCATGCCTCAGCGTTTATCTAAAGAAGTTATCGAATATTTTCTATCAGAGAAGGCACCGATTAAGCATATAGAGTTCAAAGAGACAACTGATTCAACTCAAAACGACGCTAAGCGTTTTTCTTTAAATAACAAAAAAGAAGTGCTGATTCTTAGCGATCATCAAACCGCAGGCAAAGGACGTTTTGGCCGAGCTTACTTTTCACCTGCTCAAAAAGGCTTCTATATGAGTCTTCTACTTTTTCCAAAACGCACCCACCTAGATGTGCCACAATATACTTTGTTGACGGCAGTCGCCATTGTTCGTGCAGTGGAAAACCTAACAGACAAACAGCCTCTTATTAAGTGGGTCAATGATATCTATCTTAATGGCAAAAAAATTTGTGGTATTTTAAGCGAAGCCGTCACTGATGTTGAAAGCAATCAGATAACGAGCGTAATTATTGGCATCGGCTTTAATTTTTCAACTCCGCAGGAAGAATTTCCGAAAGAATTACAAAAGAAAGCTACTTCATTATTTGCAGATACTCAGCCTTTCATTTCGCGCAATGAATTGATCGTTGAAATTTGGAAACAATTTTATCAATTAACGAATACTGATTTTATTGAAATTTATCGTCAGCATTCTTTTGTTTTGGGAAAGCAAGTGAGTTTTACTGAAGAAAATAAAACTTATCAAGGAATTGCCAAGCAAATTACCGATGCCGGGCAATTGGAAGTTTTGTTGGCCGATGGCAACTTAAAAACCCTAAATGCCGGAGAAATCAGTTTGAAAAGTATAAGTACTTGTTAACTTGTCTCCAATTGCGAACTGCCTTAACGATTGGCAAGCGTTAGCTTGACAGAGTTTAGGCAGGATGTACCTACATTAGTGCGCAAATCTGGAGAGCGTTAACAGGTTCTTATAACCAATCCTCGAATTTATTGCACAATTCTTGCAAACGCTCTACGAATTTGCCGACATGGTATCCGTCGCAAATAGTGTGATGTACTTGAATTGCAACGAGTAACTGAAGCCTGCCATTGTAGTCTGCGGCAATCTTGCCAATGGTAATCTGTGGCGCAAGCCAAGTAAACGGGTGTTGGCAGTAAATATTCAGGTTGAAGCCTGTAAAACTCACCCACGACAAACACGAGAAGTCGAAAATGTTTGGAATGTCCGACATCAGCTCAAATCCGACCTTACTTTTATATTCGTTCATATCGGCAGTGCACTTCTCGTAGAACGTACGAAAATTCGAGGTGTACTCCGTCCAGATGACGCCAAAGGTCTCAGTTTTTTCATTGAATACATTGTATCTTGGGTTAACATAATCCCATACGCCGAGTTCGCCCCGCTCATTGTGTGCCATGCGAAACTCGCGAATATCATTCACAGCTCTCGAAAACAACCAGCATTGGGTTGGGAAAGTTCTTAACTCTTTTTCTTTTAGTCTACTTTGCAAGTCGGTGATGTCAATGTTGGTCGTCAAGCTATATGTTCAGCTTCCGAGCGTGCTGACATAGTGCTTATAATGCTCGCGCCGTGGATATGTATTCAAATCTATCAAAGTGAATTTGCTCATATTCAATTTCCAATTCTATTTAATTTTCAGTGTTTACAAATCCATTTTTATAGTATTTCATAAATAATCTGCGGCTTATGTAAATCATAGCTTCTTTTTTATCTAAAATCTGATGCTGATCAAAATGTT
>JAIRLR010000151.1 GCA_031259195.1 Streptococcaceae bacterium
TCTTTTGACGCTAGAAGCACGGCTTCTAGGTAATGGATGCAGAAATTTTGTTTGCAAAATTTCTTACAAAGGCAAGCATTACCAGAAAAGTCGCACCGAGTAGGTACATCCTGCCTAAATTCTGTCAAGCTAACGCTTGCCAATCGTTAAGGCAGTTCGCAATTAGGCAGACAAATTAACAGGTTCTAATTAGGGAATTTAAAATAGTGCAAGAGTTCAGGAATTAAAATGAGTATGATCCAAAATTCATTTTACTAAATCTATTTTGTTGGCAATTAGACGAATAATTATCCCGCCAAGCGTCATTGAGAGCAGTTCACCAAGTGTCATTGTTAGAAAAATAATCCAAAAGCTGTGGTTATCAATGTTTAAAATTTTTAGCTCTAAAGCAATGGTAAACATAGATACTGACATTAGAAGTGACGTGATTAATTGTTTTTTGCGCATATCTTCAATGGACTTGTTAAGTTTTAGACTAAGTGATAAGAAGACAAGTGTTGTGAAACTTCCTACAATCATATCGACTGCGCCAAAAGAATAAGCATTGGCAATGAAAACGCCAAGGGTCACGGACCATAAATAGTGTTTGTTGTAATGGATTAAGTGATTGAACATTTCGCTAAAACGTATTTGAATCATGCCATAGCTAATTGGTGCTAGCAGTAAAGTAAGTGAAATATAAAGTCCGGTGACAATTGCAGCTTTTGTTAAAGCATTAGTTTTGGTATGATTTTCTAAATGAGTTTCCATATGCGTTTTCCTCGTGTTTCTAAGAACCTGTTAACGATTTCCGTAATCGCGACTTTTTTGGTATTTTTTGCTTTTCTTCGTCAAAAGACCTGTCAGGTTCTTTACGATTTGTTCAAGCTTTGCTTGATTACAAACTTGTATAACGGGATTCATCGATAGAGAGATCGTTAACAGGTTCTAAGTCTTTGTGTAGTGTTGCGAGTAATTATACTTGAGGGTAATTTAAAATACTAGATGTGTTTTTAATGGAGGAATTTTAAATGACAGTATTGTTGTTAGGAGGGGCAGGCTATATCGGTTCGCATGCAACTTCTATTTTGATTGAAAATGGATATGATGTGGTGGTAATCGATAATCTAATAACAGGTCATCAAGCTTCACTTGATTCTAAAGCACGTTTTTATAAGGGTGATATTCGCGATATCAATTTTATGCGTAAGGTCTTTGTTGAGGAAAAAAATATTGAAGGCATTATGCACTTTGCAGCTTTTTCTTTGGTGGGAGAGTCAATGGATCAGCCTTTAAAGTACTTTAATAATAATGTTTACGGGGCACAGATCATGCTTAAAGTAATGCAAGAGTTTGGTGTAAAGCATATTGTCTTCTCATCGACGGCGGCAATATATGGTATTTCTGAAAAATCACCAATTATTGAAGAAATGCTTACCAATCCCATCAATCCTTACGGACAAAGTAAGTTAATGATGGAGCAGATGATGAAGTGGCAGGCCAAAGCAAGTGATATGAACTATGTTTCTTTGCGTTATTTTAATGTTGCAGGGGCAAAAGCTGATGGGAGTATTGGTGAAGCGCATAAGTGTGAAACACATTTGATTCCAATTATTTTACAAGTTGCTTTGGGTCAAAGAGATGAAGTAACAATTTACGGTGATGATTACCAGACATTTGATGGGACGAATATTCGAGATTATATTCATGTTGAAGATTTGATTGATGCTCATATTAGAGCTTTGGAGTATTTAAAACAAGGCGGGAAGTCTGATGTTTTTAACTTAGGCTCAGCTAATGGTTATTCAAATTCAGAAGTGTTAGAAGCGGCTAGAAAAGTAACAAAACAGACAATTCCTGCCAAAATTGGCGCACGCCGCCCAGGAGATCCAGATACTTTGGTGGCTTCTTCTCAAAAAGCTAAAGATGTCCTTGGTTGGGCGATGCAATTCAATTCAATACAAGAAATTATCGCTTCGGCTTGGAAATGGCATCAAGGACATCCTGATGGATATGATAACTATACTCCTTTAAATTGAAAATACGGTTTTTTAAAAAGACTTTGAAGGAAATTTCCTTGAGCATGGAAAGCCGTATTAATGACAGTTTTCAGTTTTTTACAAAATCCGCATTTGACAAAATGCTTGAAATACTAGAACAAGTTCACAAAGAACTGCATAAAGCAGGAGGAAGACCGCAGCACTTAAGTGTTTTAGAACCTGTTAACGATCTCTAGTGAGAGGCAAAAAATGCAGGGAAGCTGCGCGTTGGTGCTAAATCGAGGCTTTCGTTCTAACGATTTGTAATCAAGCAAAGCTTGAACAAATCGTAAAGAACCCGACAGGTCTTTTGACGAAAAAGTGTGGAAAAAAAGCCAAACTTATTCATCGCTAAGAGACAAGTTAACAGGTTCTTAAATATGATCTTTTTGCACCACCGTTTAACGCTTGATCTCAGCGTTGATTACTGCAACTTATACCGAGAATTTTCGCAATGGCGCAATTGCTTAGTTTTAGTTGCTTGAAACCTTCTATTTTGTTTCGGTCTCTTTCGCTTAAACGGCGAACTTTACTCTTCTTTTGATCAGTGCTATTCTGCTTGGGAAGACTTTTCATCTTTATTTCATTTCTCCTAAATGTTTTGGGGTTATGCTTAAAACCTGTTAACTTGTCTCCAATTGCGAACTGCTTTAACGATTGACAAGCGTTAGCTTAACAGAGTTTAGGCAGGATGTACCTACTCGGTGTGACTTTTCTGGTAATGCTTGCCTTTCTTCGTCAAAAGATATGCCTAAGTTCTTTACGATTTGTTCAAGCTTTGCTTGATTACAAACTTGGTAAACGCAATTCATCAATAGACAGACAAGTTAAACTGGACGGTTTTGAATTACAACTTGCCGCTTAAAATTAACATATAGAAGGGATATTGGCGCATGGAAAATAGGAGAAATCTTGTTTGGCATAACTTGGCTTTAATGAGTTTTGTGGTTGTTTGGGGTTTTGGTAATGTTGTCAATAACTTTGCAAATCAGGGCTTAACGGTTGTCTTTTCGTGGATTTTGATTTTTGGTTTATATTTTATCCCATATGCTTTAATGGTAGGAGAGCTTGGCTCAACGTTTAAAGATGGTGCTGGTGGTGTGTCCAGTTGGGTAAAAAGTACAACGACAAAGCGCTTAGCATATCTTGCTGGCTGGACTTATTGGGTTGTCCATATTCCTTATTTAGCACAAAAACTGCAAGGAATTTTAGTTTCTTTAGGTTGGGTTGTGCGTCAAGATGGAGAGTTAACAAATCAACTTTCAACTTTAATTTTGCAAGCTATGTGCTTAGGTATCTTTGTCCTTTTTTTATGGCTGGCTTCTCGAGGAATCTCAGCACTTAAAAAAATCGGAACAATTGCGGGAATGGCAATGTTTGTTATGAGTATCCTCTATATCTTGTTGATGATCGCTTCTCCTGCTATTCGTGGAGTGCACATAGCAACGCCAAATATGAATTTACATTCATTTATTCCGAAGTTTAACTTTCAATATTTTACAACGATTTCAATGCTGATTTTCGCTGTTGGTGGCGCAGAAAAAATCTCCCCTTATGTTAACGATACAAAAGATCCTTCAAAGAATTTTCCCAGAGGAATGGTTGCTTTGGCCATAATGGTAGCTGTCAGTGCAATTTTAGGCTCAGTTGCTATGGGAATGATGTTTGATACAAATCATATTCCTAAAGATTTGATGATGAATGGAGCATATTATGCTTTTCAAAAATTAGGAAACTACTATGGTTTGGGCAATTTTTTATTGATTTTCTATGCGATTGCTAATTTCTTAGCCCAGGCAGCAGCTTTAGCTTTTTCTATTGATGCGCCCCTTCGTGTATTGATTAATGACTCTGATGAAGAGTTTTTACCCAAGAAAATGCGCAAAGTTAACGAACGAAAAACGCCAGTTAATGGTTATATTTTGACATTGATCTTGGTAAGTTTGATTATTATGATTCCATCTTTTGGAATTAGGAATATGACCGAACTTTATAATTGGCTTTTAAATTTAAACTCTGTTGTGATGCCAATGCGCTATTTATGGGTTTTCTTTGCTTACTTTATGTTGAAAAAATTGCGTAAGCAACGTAAGTTAGAAAGCGAATACCAATTTGTAAAAAGCTCTATTTTCGGACAGATTGCTGGTTTTTGGTGCTTTGCTTTAACTGCTTTTGCTTGTATTTTAGGCGTTGTACCAAAAAACTTAAGAGTGGGTGCAGACAATTGGTGGGTTCAGTTAACTTTAAATATTATTACACCATTTGTTTTGTTGACTTTAGGTTTATTAATGCCGGCAATTGTCAAGTTGGCAAAGCATAAGGAAAGAGGCTAACAATGGCATCAGTAGTAGTTGTAGGAACACAGTGGGGGGATGAAGGAAAGGGAAAGATTACAGACTTTCTTTCGGAAAATGCGGAAGTTATTGCTAGGTATCAAGGCGGAGATAATGCGGGGCATACGATTATCATTGATAGTATGAAGTATAAGTTGCATTTGATCCCATCTGGGATTTTTTATAAAGATAAAATCAGTGTTATTGGCAATGGTATGGTTGTAAATCCAAAATCTTTGGTTGAAGAGCTAGCTTATTTACACGATGCCGGTATTGTAACGGATAGTTTGCGAATTTCAGATCGGGCGCATGTGATTTTACCTTATCATATTGAACTTGATCGCCTGCAGGAAGAAGCTAAGGGTGAAAACAAGATTGGGACAACGATTAAAGGTATTGGTCCTGCATATATGGATAAGGCAGCGCGTGTGGG
Organism: Streptococcaceae bacterium; assembly: GCA_031259195.1. Classification (GTDB taxonomy): domain Bacteria; phylum Bacillota; class Bacilli; order Lactobacillales; family Streptococcaceae; genus JAIRLR01. The sequence goes on from JAIRLR010000151.1 coordinate 4,785, forward strand.
CATTCGCATTGCCGATCTTTTAGATAAGGAAATTTTTGCCAAGCGTTTACGTAGTAATTTAGAGGAAAAGAATCGACAATTTACGAAAATGTATGATGGCAAAACAATGGAGTTTGCTGAGATTTTTGCCGAGTATTATGAATACGGGCAAAACATAAAACAATATGTCACAGATACTTCGATAATCTTAAATGATGCCTTGGATCAAGGAAAACGTGTTTTATTTGAAGGTGCTCAAGGAGTGATGCTTGATGTCGATCAAGGGACATATCCATTTGTAACTTCGTCAAATCCTGTAGCAGGTGGAGTAACGATTGGCTCAGGAGTTGGACCTTCAAAGATCAATAAAGTTGTTGGCGTTTGTAAAGCTTATACCTCGCGTGTGGGAGATGGACCGTTTCCAACAGAGTTATTTGATGATGTGGGAGATAAAATTCGTGAAGTTGGTAAAGAGTATGGAACGACTACGGGACGTGCACGTCGAGTAGGTTGGTTTGATTCCGTTGTGATGCGTCATTCCAAACGCGTTTCAGGGATTACTAATCTTAGTTTAAATTCGATTGATGTTCTAACAGGGATTGCGACGCTGAAGATTTGTGTGGCTTATGATTTTGATGGTAAACAAATTCTCCATTATCCTGCTTCACTGAAAGAATTGCGGCGTTGTAAGCCGATTTATGAAAAATTATCAGGATGGACAGAAGATATTACCAAAGTACGATCCCTTGAAGAACTGCCAGAAAATGCTCGCAATTATGTGCGGCGCGTTGGCGAACTGGTGGGAGTTAGGATTTCAACCTTTTCTGTTGGGCCAGATCGTGAGCAAACAAATGTCTTAGAATCTGTATGGTTGTAATTTTCAGAACTTGGAAATTTTGATAAAAAAGGTGAAGAAATGATATGGCAAAAGTGTTAACATCAGCATTTTATTCTAACTCTGCAATTGAGCTTGCTCCTATACTTCTTGGCAAGTTACTATGCAGAAAAATCAATAATAATACTCTCAAACTTCGAATTACGGAAACGGAAATATATTTTGGTGAAAACGATACTGCTTGTCATGCCAGCAAAGGACGCACAAAACGCACGCAAGTGATGTACGAGCAAGGCGGTGTTACTTATGTTTATCTTTGCTATGGGATACATAATATGTTAAATATCGTCACCGGTGCTCAGGATCATCCGCAAGCTGTTTTGATTCGCGGAGTAGAGAAGTATAACGGTCCTGGAAAGTTAACAAAAGCACTTGAAATTGATCGATCTCTAAATAATAAATCTTTAACGAAAGAAAGCGGACTTTGGTTGGAAGATGGTGGAAAAATGCTTGAATACACTGCTACTCCGAGGCTTGGTATCAAATATGCAAGCATAGAAGATCAAAATAAATTATGGCGATTTGCTGCTAAAAAATAATTAGACTTGCCTAATAATTACAACGAAACGCGTAAAAATTTCTCAAAAAAACCTGGCAGGTTTACAAGTTGTTTTGAGCTTAATTGATTACAAACTTGGTAAACGCAATTCATCAATAGACAGGCAAATTAACAGGTTCTGAGCAGCGACAATAAATTCATCCATTTTTAAATGTTATTGCGAATATATCAGAATGTTATAAAATAAAGGATGATATATAGATGCTTTGAGGTTTTAATAAAAAATTTAAATTGGGGATTAAAAATAAATGAAAGAATTGACTTCGGGAAGTCCTTGGAAATTAATTTTATCTTTTACAATGCCACTATTAGTTGGAAATTTTTTTCAACAGATGTATTCATTTACAGATATGTTAGTGGTAGGGCAAACATTAGGGAAAGATGCTTTGGCTGCGGTGGGATCAACAGGCAGCTTGATGTTTTTAATGATCGGTGTTTCAATGGGCTTAACTTCTGGTTTTACTATTATTACTGCTCAGCGCTTTGGCGCAAAAGATTATGTGGGAGTGAGGCGCAGCTTTGCTGCAAGTGTTTGCTTAGCTGGTGTGGCAACGATTATTTTAACAACTATTGGCTTATTGTTTTTACGTCCAATATTTTTGTTAATGCAGACGCCTTCTGCCATTATTGATATGGCTCAAGCGTTTTTTCAGTTTATTATTATCGGCTTTTTTGCGTCCATGACTTTTAATTTATTGTCTAATATTTTGCGAGCTATTGGCGACAGTCGTACGCCGCTTTTCTTTTTAATTATTTCGACTATTATAAATGTTGTGCTAGAGTTGTTTTTTATTTTAATATTGAAGCTGGGAGTAGCAGGAGCTGGTCTAGCAACTTTATTAGCTCAAGCGATTGCGAGTTTGCTGTGTCTGTTTTATATTTATCGTAAAATTCCGATTTTGCAAATTCATTTTGCGGATTTCAAAAAGATAAATAAAAAAGACTTGATGCAACATATCCACTCAGGCGTTCCGATGGCTTTTCAAGCAAGTATTATTGCGATCGGCTCGGTTATTTTGCAGTCGGCTTTGAATTCTTTAGGGACGGATGTTGTGGCAGCTCAAGCTTCTTCCTCGCGTATTGATCAGTTTGCCATTTTACCGATGATGAGTTTTGGAATTACCATGGCAACATTTACAGCGCAAAATTGGGGTGCTAAAAAGTATCAGCGAATCATTCAAGGTGTGAGACAAGGTTTGATGCTGTCGATTGCTTTTAGCATTGTTGCAGGTGCGATAGAGATTGGTTTTGGAAATAATTTAATAAAGTTATTTGTCAGTGCTAAGGAAGTTCGAGTTATTGCTTTAGCGCAAACATACTTTAATATCAATGGCTCGATGTACTGGATTCTTTCGATTCTTTTTATTTTGCGCTATACCTTACAAGGTTTAGGAAAAGCAGTTGTCCCTACGATTGCAGGTATTGTAGAATTATTTATGCGTAGTGCTGCAGCGATTATTTTAACGTTATTTTTTGGTTTTATAGGGGCTGCATGGGCTGGACCGTTAGCTTGGAGTGGGGCAGTTGTGATTTTATTGCCAAGCTATTTTATAGCTTATAAGGAATTAAAAAGAATGTAGTTTTGTTTAACAAATGGGGGGTTATGGGGGGACTATGGAATTATTAGATGAGATGAATCATAAGCAAACAGAAGCCGTTGAGGCTGTTGAGGGGCCGTTATTAGTCATGGCGGGAGCTGGTTCGGGGAAAACGCGTGTGTTGACTCATCGGGTTACTTATTTGATAAAAGAAAAGCAAGTAAAGCCTTGGAATATTTTGGCGATTACTTTTACCAATAAAGCAGCACATGAAATGAAAGAGCGGGTTGTAAATCTTCTAGGAGATGTTGGGGAAGGCGTCTTAATCTCAACTTTTCATTCAATGTGTATGCGAATATTACGTAACGAAGCCGATAAAATAGGCTATATTCGCAATTTTACCATTATTGATAGTGGTGAGCAAAAAACATTGATCAATCGCTTATTAAAAGAACTCGATCTAAGCTTGAGACAATTTGTGGCAGCTAAAGTTTTAGGGAGGATAAGTCAAGCGAAAAATGAACTGCTGACCCCTGAGAAATACAAAAAAGAAATTAAAAGTAAAAATATAAATGCTAGATATTATGAAGAAAATATCGCCAAGCTTTATAAACGTTATCAAGAGGAGTTAAGGAATAATCAAATTATGGACTTTGATGATTTGATTATGAATACTGTTCGTTTATTTAAAGAAGTTCCGGATACTTTGGAGCGTTATCAAGAAAAATTTCGCTATATTCATATCGATGAGTATCAAGATACTAATCATGCACAGTACCTTTTAGTGAATTTACTAGCTGAGCGTTTTCGTAATTTATGTGTTGTAGGGGATGTGGATCAGTCTATTTATGGTTGGCGTGGAGCTGATATGCGAAATATTTTAGACTTTGAAAAAGATTATCCTGATGCCAAAGTGGTGATGCTAACACAAAATTATCGCTCAACTAAGCAAATTTTAGCAGCTGCAAATAGCGTTATTAAAAATAACCAAAATAGATATAAAAAGGATTTATGGACAAAAAATATAGACGGAGAAGTCATTACTCATTATCATGCTAAGTCTTGCGAAGATGAAGCTGATTATGTAGTCCAAGAAATCAAACGTCAGATGCACGAAAGCAACCGAAGCTATGGTGATTTTGCTATTCTTTATCGAACAAATGCAATGTCACGTTTAGTGGAAGAGCATTTTTTAAAGGAAAATATTCCTCATAAAATAGTAGGCGGACATAAGTTTTATGAACGGAAAGAAATCAAGGATATTATTGCTTACTTAAACTTAATAACCAATTCTTCTGACAGTATTAGCTTTTTAAGAATAGTGAATGAGCCAACACGTGGAGTGGGTGAAGTTACTCTTCAAAATTTAATATATTTCACGGAATTTTATGGTTTGTCTTTATTAGAGGCTGCAAAAGACAATGTTATCGTTAATATTTATGACAAAAGTGTAAAACCAAGTAGTGATAAAGAAGAGAAACTTTCTTCAATTGAAAAGTTAGAAGAATTCAGCGAGAAGCATGGTTTGTTTTTTTACGACTTTAAAAAAAAAATTCAGTTCTCTAAAATGTCTAAGAAAGCAGCAAGAAATTTAGTTAATTTTGCAAAATCCATTGAAAGATTCAGGGAGCTAGTGCATGATACAGATATATCAATCACTGACTTAGTAAAAGAAATTTTAGCTCAAACTGGATATAGAAAAGTTTTGCATAATAAAGGGACGTTAGAGTTTGAAAATCGTTTAGAGAATTTAGAAGAGTTTTTAAATGTAACAAAAAGATTTGATGAGGAGTTTGCCAAAAATAAGCATACAAAAGAAGAGCAGCAAGCTAGACTATTGACATTTTTAAGTGATGTATCTTTAGTTTCTGATACAGATAATGTCGATGATAAGAAAAATAAAGCACAAGTGACTCTAATGACTCTGCATGCAGCCAAAGGGCTTGAGTTCCCAGTTGTTTTTTTGATCGGAATGGAGCAAAGAATTTTTCCCAGAGTCACTGTTATGCAAGACGACGACAAAATGGAAGAAGAGCGGCGCCTTGCTTATGTAGGGATTACTCGAGCTAGAGAAAAACTTTATCTGACAAATGCTCATAAACGTATGCTTCATGGTGAATACAGTTTTAATAAAGTTAGTCCTTTTATTAAGGAAATTGATAGTAATTTGCTAAATTATATAGAAGCTGTGCAAAAACGTTTAAAAAAGAGCGATGATTCGATGTTTTATGATTTTGATAACCTTAGCTTTAAGGAAGATTTGGGAAGTGCAGATAGTTATTTTTTAAATCTTAAACAAAATGGTACTAATAAAATTACAAATAAAAAAGAAGAAGAAGACTCTGCCAAAGATTGGAAAGCAGGAGATAAACTGGAGCATAAACTATGGGGAGTTGGCGTAGTGGGCAGCGTTTCTGATAATGGTAAAGACTTGAAAGTGGTTTTTCCTGAAAAGGGTGTTAAACAAATTTCAGCAGCATATGCACCGATTAAAAAGTGTTAAAAAATATTATTTTTGCGTACTTTCATTGTGGATGAATTTTGGAGGTACGGTATGCAGTTATCAACTGAAATGTTAGTGCGTTTAAAGCTGGCAAAGGGGATAGGAAATTTAGGGATTTGGCAAATTATTAAAGCGTTGCATGATTTTGAATTAGAAGGCGAGTTAACAGCATATGAAATCGCTGAGTTAGCTGGCCTTAGGAAAACACGTTGGTCATTTATAACTTCGTTTAATGAAGTAGAGGAAAAAGTAAGCTTCGTGATGGATACTCATTTACTGATAACAATTTACGATGAACTTTATCCTCCGTTGCTAAAGGAAATGTATAATGCTCCGGTAATTTTGTTTTATAAAGGAAAAAAGGACTTGCTTAAAACTAGCACTTTATCTTTTGTTGGTTCACGCAGAGCTACCAAGGTTGGTTTGGCAAGCTGTAGAAAATTAATTCAAGAGCTGCCTAAACATTTTACAATCATTTCAGGTTTGGCAAGAGGAATTGATGCGATGAGCCACAAAGCGGCTGTAATGTGCGGCAAAAGGACGATTAGTGTCATTGGCTCGGGTTTGAATGTTGTGTATCCAAAAGAAAATCAGACGTTATTTGACTATTTAAGTAAAGAAGAATTGGTTATAAGCGAATATCTTAACGGCACACCACCTTTAAAGCATAACTTTCCCGAGCGCAATCGAATCATTGCGGGCTTAAGTATGGGAACAGTAGTGATCGAAGCAAAACAACGCAGTGGATCATTGATTACTTGTGAGCGAGCAATGGAAGAAGGAAGGGAAGTCTTTGCAGTTCCTGGTGAAATCTTAACAGGAAACTCTAATGGCTGTCATCAATTGATTCAACAAGGGGCAAAATGCGTATTTTCAGTTGAGGATATTTTGGCTGAAATTTCTTGAAAATTTAAAAAAGCAAACTAAACTGTGCATTAGCCATTTACACAGTTTAGTTTATAAACCTCACACGGAAAAATTAAGCAGCTTTTTTCGAAAGCAAGAATCCAGCAGCAAAACCAATCAAGGATGGAACTAGCCAACCTATGCCATGAGCAAAGAGTGGCAGATGACTTCCAATGTTCAGAAGAGATTTAACCAAACCAAACTCTTTTACTCCATCTGGCATCGCATTTAACGCATCAAAAACTGCTGCAAAAATCGCAAATACCGTTGTCCACACATACACTGGTTTACGATAGCCCACCAGCGGCTCTAACAGTGCCATCAGCACCAAAGTAATCGCTAAAGGATAAATGAACATTAACACTGGGGTACTCCACTGAAAAATTAAATCCAAACCTGCATTTGCAAAGATCATCGGTAATATACTAATAACGATAATCGCTGTTTGATAAGGTATTTTTTTATTAAAATCAACTGTCGCTTCGCCAATCGCCACAACCAAACCAGTCGTTGTTTTTAAAGTTACTAAAATAACGATCAATGCAAACAACAACGACCCAAAACCGCCTAAATAATGCTTTGATAACTGCGACAAGGCAATTGCGCCATTTTCTGCAGGTTTAAGATATCCAAGAGATGTTGCCCCCATAAAGGACATCGCTGTATAAATCACAGCCATCAAAAACACAACAACCAAACCAGATTTTAATGCGCCAACTGTAATCTCCTTAGGTTTTTTAACACCTAAATTCTTCAATGTCGAAATAACAATAATTCCAAAAGCTAAGCTCGCCAACACATCCATTGTGCTGTAACCATCTTTCAAACCTTGAACAAAAGGAATTGCCTTATAATCACCTAAAATTGCTCCATCGCTTACTGCTCCTAGCGGATTAACCAAAGCCAAAACCAATAAAACTCCTAACAAAAGTAAACAAGCTGGATTTAGCCACTTTCCAACATAATCCATTAAGTTTGAAGGTTTTCTTGAAAAGAAGTAAGCAATTCCGAAAAATAAAATAGAGTATAATAGCAAAATAATTGTTGAACTGCTCTTTGAGACATGTGGCTTAATTCCATTTACAAAAGATATAGTTGCTAAACGAGGCATCGCAAAAAACGGTCCAATTATTGCATAAAGTAAAATCGTAAAAACATCTGCATAGCGCTTACCAACTTTTGAAGACAAGTCATGAACACCGCTTGAGTTGGTCAAGCTCATTGCCAAAATTCCTAGAAAAGGCAAGCCAACTGCCGTTAACAAAAAACCTAGATTAGCAATCAGCGTTTTGCTCCCTGCA
>JAIRLR010000154.1 GCA_031259195.1 Streptococcaceae bacterium
TAACGATTTGTAATCAAGCAAAGCTTGAAACAAATTCGTAAGAACCCGACAGGTTTTTTGACGAAATATCAGGGAAAAAGAAACGCAATTTTCATGGTTCTAGTTTCGCAAGAGGTCTAATGAAAAATATGGAGGTGAAATTATAATGAATGAAGAGACAATTGCTAAAAAGGCGGCTTTAGTTGATGAAGTGTCTGAAAAGTTTAATCATGCCGTTTCAGCTGTGGTAGTTGACTATCGCGGATTGACAGTAGAAGAAGTTACCAACTTGCGTAAGCAATTGCGAAAGGCTGGCGTTGAAATGAAGGTTATTAAGAATTCTATTCTGACTCGAGCAGCGCAAAAAGCTGGACTAGAAGGTTTGGAAGGCGTTTTTAAAGGACCGACTGCTATTGCTTTTTCAAATGAAGATGTGGTGGCTCCTGCCAAAATTATGGCTGACTTTGCCAAAGAAGCAGAAGCTTTAGAAATTAAAGGTGGCGTAATCGAAGGCAAAGCTTTTGATGTGGCCGAGATTATGGCTTTAGCAAAACTACCAAATCGTAAAGGATTGCTCTCGATGTTGCTTTCTGTCCTACAAGCGCCAGTTCGTAATGTAGCATATGCAATAAATGCAGTAGCCGAAACAAAAGAAGGCGCAGCTTAAAAGTGAGTTTAGCTGCATAATAAAAAATTGGAGGATTTAATAATGGCATTAAATATTGAAGATATAATTGCTGAAATCGAAAAAGCAACTATTTTAGAGTTAAATGACTTAGTAAAAGCGATTGAAGAAAAGTTCGGTGTATCTGCTGCAGCTCCTGTAGCAGTGGCAGCAGTAGGAGATACTGGTGGTGGCGCTGATGAGCAAACTGAGTTTACTGTTGAGTTAACAACTGTTGGTGATGGAAAAATTAAGGTGATTAAAGCCGTTCGTGAAGCAACAAATCTTGGCTTGAAAGAAGCAAAAGAGTTAGTTGATGGAGCACCTTCAGCTATTAAAGAAAACATCTCTAAAGAAGAAGCAGAAGCTCTGAAAGCATCTTTAGAAGAAATTGGAGCAACTGTAACACTTAAGTAAAGTAAATAGCATGTCTAAGAACCTGTTAACTTGTCTGCGTAATCGCGACTTTTTTGGTAATTTTTTGCTTTTCTTCGTTAAAAAGCCTCGATTTAGCACCAACGCTTCGCTAACCTGCGTTTTTTTCCTAGAAACGCGTAAAAATTTCTCAAAAAAACCTGGCAGGTTTACAAGTTGTTTTGAGCTTAATTGATTACAAACTTGGTAAACGCAATTCATCGATAGAGAGACAAGTTAACAGGTTCTAATATGTAGGTTAGCTTCGTAGCATGCAAAAAGTTACATATTTATGAAAGGAAATTTTTCATGATGCAAAGTTTGATGGATGTCGTAGAAGAACTATTAGCGACCATTTTATTTAAAAAATCTCTTTTAGTAGCGATATTGGTAATTTTGGTTTACGTTTTTTGGAAGAGAAGAAAAGATCCTGTTCTTTTATTGAAGTACTTAGTTTGCATCACTTCTTGGTGCGTTTTCATTTTCACCTCTCTTGCTTTAGTGGGTTTTCCACCATTATCAGAGCTAAAAAGATATTCAAAAATTGGCGTAGGCCTTTTTCATCCAGATATTTCGCTTATTCATGGAATTATAAAAGATGATATCTTAAATATAATTTTTTTTGTACCTTTAGGCTTTTTGCTGCCATTATTCTGGCAAGGTTATAGAGATATTAAAAAAACGGCGTTATTCAGTTTTTGTTTCTCGTTGTTTTTAGAAATTTCTCAGCTATTTAATCTCTATAGATGGTCGGAAGTGAATGATATCATTATGAATACGCTTGGCGGAGTAATTGGCTGGTATTGCTTTTCTTGGCTAAGTAAAAAAATAATCGATCATTTTCTGGTCGTGGAAAATGAAAATCTTAGCGAACCGATTGTTTTTACGCTGGTTTGCATTGTTTTGGAATTTTTACTAGATGCACCATTGTTTTAAATAGACCTCTTGCGAAACTAGGACATGATTAAAAATTGTGTTCAATTTTTTCCTTAAGATCAAGGAAAAAAACTTAAAAGTACGCGCTGCTTTGCGAGGCTTTCGTTCTAACGATTTGTAATCAAGCAAAGCTTGATTACAAACTTGGTAAACGCAATTCATCAATAGACAGACAAGTTAACAGGTTCTAAGGAGAAGAAGAGTTGGATGGAATTTTAGCGCTTTGGAAAGAAAAGGGTGTAACCAGTCATGACTGTGTTTTTCGTTTGCGAAAGATTTTACAGACAAAGAAGATTGGCCATGGAGGAACGCTTGATCCTGATGTGGAAGGAATTTTGCCGATTTGCATTGGCAAGGGGACGAAAGTGATCGAGTATTTGATAAATGCCGGCAAGACTTATGAAGGAGAAGTGACGCTTGGTTTTGCTACGACAACTGAAGATGCAAGTGGTGCGCTCGTGGCTGAAAATCGTTTGCTGTATCCTGTAACAAATCAAGAGATCGATCACGCGATGCAGTTTTTTATTGGTGAAATAACGCAAACTCCGCCGATGTATTCAGCGGTTAAAGTAAATGGAAAGCGTTTGTATGAATACGCACGTGCAAATTTAAGTGTTGAGCGTCCAAAGCGCAAAGTTAAAATTTATTCTTTTGAGCGAATTTCTGATTCAGTATTTGATAAGCAAAAAGAGGTACAATCTTTTAGATTTCGAATAGAGTGTGGTAAAGGTGTTTATATTAGAACGCTGGCAGTTGCTTTAGGTGAAAAGCTCGGGTTTAAAGCGCATATGTCTGCTTTGACCAGGACAAAAGCAGCGGGCTTAAATTATTATGAAGCGCATACTTTAAATGAAGTTGAAGAGGCTATGAAAGCTGGAGTTTTAGCTGAATTTCTTTTTCCAATTGAGATTGGCGTAGCTAAGTTTCCGCGAGTTGATTTAACGGCTGCTTTATATCAAAAAGTTAAAAACGGCGTGCGTTTAACTTATAAAGAATTAGATCTGAAATCTAGTCCAACGTCTTTGCTAGCTTTATTTTATAAGGAAAAGGTTGTGGCTTTGTATCAAAATCATCCTGAGAAGCAAGGAATTATTAAACCTCGTAAAGTGATAAATCAAGGAGAATAAATATATGCAAGAAATTCATTTGCATCATCCGTATTTACCAGAGCAAATTCCCCAAAAGGGCGTAGTGCTTGTGCTAGGTTATTTTGATGGTGTTCATCGTGCTCATCAGCAAGTGATTAGACAAGGGCGAAAAATCGCGGATCGTAAAGGATTAAAGCTAGCTTTGATGACCTTTGATAAGCAACCTTTACTTGTGTTTAAAAAGTTTGATGCCGGGATGCTGACAAGTTTGAGTTCACCAGATTTAAAGTGCGATTGGATGGCAAAGTTGGGAGTGGATTATTATTATGTTGTGGACTTTACTTCATTGTTTGCTTCGTTGCCTCCGCAAGAGTTTGTCGAGCAATATATGGTGGGGTTGAATGCTAAGGTTGTTGTGGCAGGCTTTGATTACACTTATGGACCGAAAAATATCGCAAATTTATCACTTCTGCCCAAGTATGCTAGAGAGCGTTTTACAATTGAGGCAGTGCCTGAGTGCAAGGTGCAAGAGAGGAAGGTTAGTTCTACATGGATTCGTGATTTGCTTAGCCAAGGAAATATTGAGCAAGCAAATCAGCTGTTGGGATACTTTTATGTCACAGAAGGCGTGGTTGTGCGCGGAGATAGTAGAGGGCGTACTTTGGATTTTCCAACGGCCAATATTGAAGTGAGCGAAAATGTCTATCTGCCAGGAGTCGGTGTGTATGTAAATGACATCGAAGTGTCGGGCATGAAATATCGCGCGATGGGTTCAGTTGGATATAATGAAACTTTTGGTAAGGGTAAACGTTTAACTGTTGAGCTTAATATCTTTAATTTTGATCAGCAAATTCATGGAGAGAAAGTTAAGATTTATTGGCTGAAATACTTGCGTGCACAGAAAAAATTTACAAGTGCGAAAGATCTAGTTCAGCAGCTTAATAAAGACAAAAAGGTTAGTATCGCTTTTCAAGCTAGTCAACTATAATAAAGCGCGTTAGAACTTATCTATCATTTTTCAGTGGATGAAATTTTTGAATAATTTTGTGCAATTTTAGGCAAAAAACGTAGGTTTGGTGGTTCCAAATCGAGGCTTTTTAACGACAAAGTGCAAAAAATTATCAAAAATTTTCGCCGCTAAAAGATGATAGATAGGTTCTAGTAAAGATGAGGAGATGAATTTATTGTTTGATAAAATTGATCAATTAGCGGTAAATACCATTCGTACTTTATCGATAGATATGGTGCAAAAAGCAAACTCAGGGCATCCGGGTTTGCCAATGGGGGCTTCCCCGGCAGCTTATACTTTGTGGTCACGTCATTTAAAAATTAATCCAGCAACAGCAAGAAATTGGAGTAATCGCGATCGCTTTGTGCTCTCAGCTGGACATGGTTCGGCAATGCTTTATAGTCTGCTACATTTAGCAGGGTTTAAGGTATCAATTGATGATTTAAAACAATTTAGACAATGGAATTCCAAAACGCCAGGACATCCAGAAGTTGATCATACCGATGGCGTAGAAGCAACAACAGGCCCTCTTGGTCAAGGGATGGCGATGGCGATAGGAATGGCAATGGCAGAGGCACATTTAGCAGCAACGTATAATAAACCTGATTTTAAAATCATGGATCATTATACCTATACATTGGTTGGTGATGGGGACTTGATGGAAGGGGTTTCTCAAGAAGCCGCTTCTCTTGCTGGGCATTTAAAACTGGGCAAAATGATTGCTTTGTATGATGCAAATGATATTTCTTTAGATGGGCCAACTTCTAAGTCATTTACCGAAAATGTTGGTGAGCGCTTTAAAGCGTATGGCTGGCAGCATATCCTTGTTGAAGATGGCAATGACTTAGAAGTGATTTCAAAGGCGATTGCTTTGGCAAAAGAGACTCTTGATAGACCAACTTTAATCGAAATAAAAACGATTATTGGTTTTGGCGCTCCTAAGCAAGGAACATCTAGTGTACATGGCGCACCACTAGGAAAAGATGGTATGATAGAAGCAAAGAAAGTTTATGGTTGGACATATCCTGATTTTACGGTACCAGAAGAAGTGGCATCTCGTTTTAAAGAGAGCGTTTTTGATAAGGGTGCAAAGGAAGAAAAAGCGTGGAATACTTTATTTGTAGAGTATAAAAAAGCATATCCACAGCTAGCTGAGCAGTATGAAAAAGCTTTTGCCAAGGAGTTGCCAGAAGGCTGGCAAAATAATCTGCCAAGTTATAAAGTGGGAGTGTGCGCTGCTAGTCGCGTAACTTCAAAAGAAATGCTTCAAGTAATTTCAAAAATTTTGCCGCCTTTTTGGGGTGGCTCAGCTGACCTTTCAGCATCAAATAATACAATGGTGGCAGCGGAGACAGATTTTGAATCAAATAATTATAAGGGGCACAATATTTGGTTTGGTGTACGTGAGTTTGCAATGGCAGCAGCGATGAATGGAATTGCTTTGCATGGGGGAACGTTAGTTTATGGTGGCACATTCTTTGTTTTTTCAAACTACTTATTACCAGCAATTCGCTTAGCGGCGATGCAAAAATTACCCGTAATTTATGTGTTAACACATGACTCGGTAGCAGTCGGCGAAGATGGTCCAACACATGAGCCGATTGAGCAGCTGGCAAGTTTGCGCTCAATGCCGAATTTATCTGTGATTCGTCCAGCTGATGGCAATGAGGTCGCTGCAGCTTGGGAGTTAGCGGTTAAGTCTAAGACAAAACCCACGGCTCTGATTTTAAGCAGGCAAAATTTACCAGTGCTTGATGGGACTAAAGAAAAGGCAAGAAAATTTGTTGCAAAAGGGGCTTATGTAATTTCACCTGCCCAAAAGGAAGTCCCAGATGGCATCTTGCTTGCAAGTGGCTCGGAAGTAAACTTGGCAATCTTAGCGCAAAAAGCATTGCAAGCCAAAGGACAAGATATATCAGTAGTGTCGATGCCAAGTATGGATTTATTTGACGCTCAGTCTGATAAGTATAAAGCTTCCGTTTTGCCAAAAAAAGTGCACAAGCGTGTAGCGATTGAAGCGGGCGCAAGCTTTGGCTGGGCGAAGTATTTTGGTTTAGATGGCGCAAGTGTTACTTTAGATCATTTTGGTGCCAGTGCTCCGGGTGAAGTTATTTTTGAAAAATTTGGTTTTACCGTTGAAAAGATTGTGCAAATATTTGAGCAGTTATAAAAAAGGAGATTTATTAATAATGCTTTTTAAAGTGTATTATCAAGAGGATCGGACTCGTAATCCTAAACGTGAAAAAACACGTTCACTTTATATCAAAGCCGATTCCAAAGTGGATGTCATCGAGCGTATAGAAAAAAATACAGCATATAATATTGAGTATATAACGGTTTTAGAAGGAAAATACCTGACTTACGAAAGAGAATATGCTGATTTTAAATTGGTGGAGTACTAAAGATGGGTTTGAATATAAAAAATAATGAAGTAGCGGTTTTTGCTCTGGGTGGATTAGGCGAAATTGGAAAGAATATGTATGGTATCCAGTTTCAAGATGAGATTATTTTGGTAGACTCAGGGATTAAATTTCCAGAAGATGATTTGCTAGGGATTGATTATGTCATTCCTGATTATAGTTATGTTGTCAACAATGCAAGCAAAGTCAAAGCTTTAGTGATCACACATGGGCATGAAGATCATATTGGTGGAGTGCCGTTTTTATTAAAACAGGCAAATATTCCTATTTATGCGGGAGCTTTTTCGCTAGCTTTGATTCGAAATAAGCTAGATGAGCATGGTTTATTGCGCGATGCAGAGTTACATGAAATTAACGCTGATAGTACTTTGCCATTTCGCAAAACTTATGTAAGTTTTTTTCGGGTATCACATAGTATTCCCAATCCACTAGGAGTGGTTATAAAAACTCCTCCGGGAAATATTGTTTGTACAGGAGATTTTAAGTTTGATTTCACTCCTGTTGATGAGCCTGCGGATTTGCATAAAATGGCACGTATTGGAGAGGAAGGCGTTTTATGTTTGCTTTCTGACTCAACTAATGCACAGATTCCTACTTTTACCAAATCAGAAAAAATTATTGGTAAATCGATTATGCGTATTTTTGAGAAGATTAAAGGACGGATTATTTTTGCTTCTTTTGCTTCTAATATTTTTCGTTTGCAGCAAGCAGTCGAAGCTGCAGCTAAAACGGGACGCAAGGTTGCTATTTTTGGCCGTTCAATGGAAAATGCGATCGAAAAGGGCTTGGAGCTTGGCTATATTAATGTGCCAAAGAATATTTTTATTGATCATTCTGATATTAGAGCGCTGCCTTCAAGTAAGGTTATGATCTTATGTACAGGCTCTCAGGGAGAGCCGATGGCGGCACTGTCGCGGATCGCTAATGGAACACATCGTCAGATTACTCTGCAGCCAGATGATACGGTGATTTTTTCTAGTTCACCCATTCCTGGCAATACCACTTCTGTTAATAATTTGATTAACCTCTTATCAGAGGCAGGAGTTAATGTTATTCACGGGAAAATCAATAACATCCACGCTTCTGGACATGGCGGGCAAGAAGAGCAAAAGTTAATGTTAAGTTTGCTTAAACCAAAGTTTTTCATGCCCGTGCATGGAGAATATCGGATGTTAAAAATTCATGCTGACTTAGCTCAGGATCTAGGCACTCCTGCGGATAATTGTTTTATTATGAAAAATGGTGATGTCTTAGCTATGACATATGATACGGCGCGGATAGTAGGTCGCTTTTCAGCAATGGATGTGTATGTGGATGGCTCAGGTGTTGGTGATATTGGCAATATGGTGTTGCGTGATCGTCGTCTTCTTTCAGAAGAGGGTTTAATTTTAGCTACGGGAACAGTTGATATTAAGAAAAAACGAGTTTTATCTGGACCTGATGTTCTCAGTCGCGGATTTATTTACATGCGTGAGTCAGAGGATATACTTGGTGAAGCTCAAAGCGTCTTATTTCACGCTCTTCGTGAAGCGCTATATAGCGATGAGTGCACAATTCAAAAAATGCGTAAAGCAATGACGGATGCTTTACAGCCATTTTTATTTGAACGAACTGAACGTCACCCGATGATTGTGCCGATGGTTTTAACGCCGGATGAAAAACGAGCGTAAGTAAATTTTCAAACATTTGTACTTAGTTTACGAGAAATTTTAATAAATAAGGGGGATAAAAAATGGATTCAGCAGATTTTTATAATAGAACTCTTTAAGAAACTAGGGTATAATGAGAATTCGCTTTAATTTTTTTTTAAGACGAGAAAAAAAACGTAAAAACCTGTCGGGTTGCTATCAGCTTGCCCAAGCTTTTTGGATGCAAGTTGTGCAACGGGATTCATTTCACTAGAGATCGTTAACAGGTTCTTAAAAAGTGACAATGATATTCAAGTTGTCATTGTTGATGTCACTGAATGTGAAACGGAATGCCCACAAAAGGAGCAAAAAAAACATATTCAGGAAAAAAAACGTCATACCATAAAAAATCAGCTTGTTATTAATGGTGAAACTGGCGAAATTATTTGTGTTAATGAAGATAAAGGCTCAGCTCACGACATGGAACTTTTCAAGAAAAGTGCTCTTCGTTTTTTAAAAGACACTTTGCTTATCGGTGATAAGGGCTGGCTATCAAGGAGTTACTTCTTCTTACCACGTGAACAGCCTAATACCATATAAGAAAAAGCGTGATAAAAGTTTAACCAGCTATCAGAGATGGTTTAATTCCAACTTGTCTAAATATCATATTCATATCGAGCATGTGATTGGAAGGTAGCTTAATTATGATCTCTACTATTAGTGCTGCATCAACATGCTTTTTTGGACGTAATTTACGTATTTACTTACTTTGACTATCTACTTTCTTGTTATAAAAACGTCAATAGTTTCAAAAATGACGAAATAGCTATTTAATAGCCATGATTAATCTCAAATAGACTCTTTTATTCTATATTTATTTATGAATACTTTATAAAAAGGAGAATATATTGAAAAGGTTATGCGTTAATTTTAAATCAAAGTGCTATAATAGTTTCGCGTGCCTTGCCCTTGTCCTGTAGCGGACTTACACCGCCAAACTCCCGTTCATGCAAGGTACAAAGCGTAGTAATAAAAAAACCACTTTCTAAGAACCTGTTAACTTGTCTCTCTATCGATGAATTTTTTGAGAAATTTTTACGCGTTTCTAGGAAAAAAAGGCAGGTTTAGCGGTGCTAAATCGAGGCTCCCGTTCTAACGATTTGTAATCAAGCAAAGCTTGAAACAAATCGTAAGGAACCCGACAGGTTTTTTTAACGAAGAAAAGCAAAAAATTACCAAAAAAGGCGCGATTACGGAGATCGTTAACAGGTTCTAAAAGAAAGTAGTTTTTTATTACTACGCTTTTATTTTATATCCAGTGTGGCCTTTTACATAAATTATTTTGCTGAATCAATCCCCAATAAGCACGGAGAACATCATTTAATTCAGCGAATTGGCCTTTCTTGAATGAATAAAAATCACGACAAGGCCAAAACAACTTATGGTTGTCATGATCTACTAAAATATACCCAGAACTTTGTGTTCCCAAATTAACAAAGAATAATTTTGTATCCTCTCTGTTAAATAAAAAATCTACAAACCTTTCATCAGCACTTCCTTCCATACTATTTATATCCCTTTCATATCCCGAAGAACCAATATTCATAACTTTTATCTCGTAGGGAATGATTTCATTTCTTTCATCCTGAGGGGGATTTGTAGCCCTAATCGCATCATCTATATTTGCAACAGGTTTATCAAATTTAACCACAACCGACAAAGCCGCAGGTCCAATGTTTCGCCTTTCTCCCATTGGAATGCTCAAGTTCACAATAGTTTTATTCAAAACAGAATTAACATCCACAATTCGCTCAGACACACCTTGCCTTTCCAAACAATTGAAACTTACCTTTATTCTTGCTTGCCAACCGTCTACCGGGACCCGATTCGCTTGCTGTAATTTTGTGCCTACTTCCTGGATAAGCCAACTGTCGTTTGGCAAAAATATACTTAACTTTGCAGGGATACTTATTTCCACACAATTTCCCACTGTCCCAACGCAACAAAACATCCCCATCCCCAACACACACACTAATAACATTAACTTCTTCATTACAATCATCCTTTCAATTATTAAAATTGGTATCAGTAAGTAAAAGTAATATATTCATATATTTTCATGTTACTCCCTGGTGCCAGATTTGGCGCCATATCACAGTTCGGCTCCGGGTTAACATTATCTAATACAAAAGTATCCCCCCATGGGTTAAAAATATTTATTTCTTCCCCAGGAACTCCCAGAGCAGCTGCTGCCAAGCCGGGAAGAGCTCCACCCATAAATTCACCAGCATACGCAACGCAGGAATGCCGTTCATTGTGATTGGCAGGATTCCGTAAATTTATCACCGCCATTCTCCTAGTGTTTAATTCATTTAAAATAACCTGAAGGGCAACTTGATACTGTCCCCCATGAATAGCACCGTGCGCATCGAGCAAATTACGAACTGTGGCCTGAATGCCGTTCCCACCACCGTTATCAGTAATTCTATTAATCATGTTTGTAACTACGTCTGTTGATTCGCCTATTATGGATCTGCGCAAAGATCTTGTAGCTCCTGTTCCCAAATCGTTCCATAAACTTGTTAATTTGGCTCTTGGTGCACAAGCCAATAAGCCGTCAAGGAGATGTTCTTTCCTATAAATATTTAAATTCTGAACCTCAATACATAAATCAGCATCCATGCATCCATTCCTTGGGGAACAACAACATTTTCTGCCAATAGCATTTAACCAACCCTTACATTCATCACTAAAGTGCCCCAATTGATTACGAAAGAAATTATTTAATGCATTATCGAATGCCCCAAGTTCTACGACTGTGACTGTTGTTGGGATAAAAGGATAATTAATTATTGTCTTATAGTCCAAAAGCAACTCTTTAACTAACTCTTCTTGAATAATCAATCTATCTGCAGCATGAGCGGGATCTGGATCAGGCAAGCTCATTAAAGTTGTTATTCGACCTACATTAACTACAGCAGGAACAGCCATTCCCCCTGTATTTTTATCGTGGATATCTCGTAAAACCATTTTCATACACAACATTAAACACCAAGGATAAGTTCCCTGCTCTCCAAAGGGATCTGAACCACCAGCAACGACACCATTCCAAGGTTGGTAAGTTGTTTGTA
This sequence comes from Streptococcaceae bacterium, assembly GCA_031259195.1. Taxonomy (GTDB): domain Bacteria; phylum Bacillota; class Bacilli; order Lactobacillales; family Streptococcaceae; genus JAIRLR01. Next base: position 11,270 of record JAIRLR010000154.1, read on the forward strand.
CAGGAACTGCGAGTGTTATTACGTTAGAAAAAACAAATACACAACAAAAAATACTCATTAGCAACGTGCAAATCTTCTTCTGTATATGTTTAAAAATTTGAATATTTATAATCTTTCACCCTTTTTTATATACTCCTTTAATTTGTAAAAAACTGAAAATTGTCGTTAATACGGCTTTCCATCCTCAAGAAAATATCCTTCAAAGTCTTTTTAAAAAACCGTATTTTCAATTTAAGGGAGTATATAATTATTCCTGCTGTGATTTCTATTCCTATATGCCTAATATAACAAAAACAGAAAGAATTAACAAAAGACAGCGACAAAAAATTTAGGATATATCGCTGCTCAGTGATAATGTCTTGATAGAAATCTTTATTAGACTACTTTCCAAACCATCAAAAATCAGCTAAACTATATGAAAAAAATAGATAGGTGATTAGAATCGGTAATTATCAAGAGAGGGCAAGTGCATGTCAACGTTAGAAATAAAAAATCTTCATGCCAAGGTGGAAGATAAAGAAATTCTTAAAGGTGTGAATTTAACCCTAAAGACGGGAGAAGTTCATGCGATTATGGGCCCTAATGGCACAGGCAAGTCAACTCTTTCAGCTGCGATCATGGGGAACTCTAGTATTAAAGTAACTCAAGGTGAAATCCTTTTAGATGAAGAAAATATTCTTGAGTGGTCAGTAGATAAGCGTGCTAAAGCTGGACTTTTTTTGGCGATGCAATATCCTTCAGAAATTCCTGGAGTGACCAATGCTGATTTTTTGCGCGCAGCGATCAATGCTAGACGTTCTGAGGATAATAAAATTTCTGTAAGAGATTTTTTGCAAAAACTGGATGCCAAAATGGCTTTACTAAATATGCCAGAAGAAATGGCCGAGCGTTACTTAAATGAAGGCTTTTCTGGTGGTGAGAAAAAGCGTAATGAGATTTTACAATTGCTAATTTTAAAGCCAAAGTTTGCCGTTTTAGATGAGATTGATTCCGGGTTAGATATTGATGCGCTAAAGGTTGTTGCTAAAGGTGTAAATGAGATGCGTGGAGATTCTTTTGGGGCATTGCTGATCACGCATTATCAAAGGCTGCTGAATTATATTAAGCCAGATATTGTACATATTATGATGAATGGGCAAATAGCGATGACGGGTGATTTTGTTTTAGCGAAACGCTTGGAAACAGAAGGATATGCACAGATCAGCAAGGATTTAGGTTGTTATATTCAAAATGAGTAGCAGGAGGGTTTAAGAATGAAAAAAAACTCTATACAAGAAAGAATCAGGCAATCTTCCTTGCTGCGCAAAGAACCTTCTTGGCTGATTGATTTGCGCTTGCAAGTTTTAACAAAGCTTTTAAAAGCAGATGCTCTTCATAAAGAAGATCTAGATTTATTTAAGGCAAAGAGTAATGTTCTCTTAAAAGAGATCGATCCTTTACCAAGGTTTATGCAAGTGGGTGCGCAAAATGTTTATGAACAGTTACCGAGGGAGTTGATTGATCAAGGGGTTATTTTGACCAATTTTCAGGAAGCTGTAAAAAAACATGAGCTGTTAGTCAAAGAGTATTGGCAAGCAAAAAGTGAGTTATTTGCCTGGGATCTAAAACTAGCCGAGCTGATTGCCTTTATGGATAGCGGCGCTTTTTTATATGTCCCTAAAAATGTAGAGATAACACTTCCAGTGGAATATTTTTGGATTAAGCCAGATAAGTCAGGCGCTCCTGTTTATTCTACCGTTTTGCTTTTGGTAGAAGAAGGAGCAAAGGTTGATTATGTTGAGCGGATTCAATCGGTTGAAGATAGCGGGGATCAACCATTTTCCTTACATCTTTTAACTGAAGTGATTGCCAAAAAAGGAGCAAAGGTAAATTTTTGGGCCAATGAGACGTTTAATCAGCAAGTGAAGGCGCATATTTGGCGTGTTGGGAAATTGTATCGTGATTCTCAGGTCAATTGGCAGATCAATGTTTTAAGCAATGGAGATACTGATTTAAAATTAGAAGTAGATTTGGTCGGAGAAGGCGCTTGTACAAATGTAAAGATAGCGGGTATTTCTTCAGGAAAGCAAAAGCTAAAAATTCAAACACAAGTGAGAAATCATGCAAAGTATTCTAAGGGTAAGATTGTTCAGCACGGTGTTGTGATGGACGAAAGTAAGCTTTCATTTGAGGGAATTGGCGAGATTCAAAAGGGAGCCAAAGGTGCGGTTTCTCAGCAAGAAAGCCAAATGTTAATGCTTTCTGATCAGGCTTTAGTCCAAGTGAATCCTATTCTTTTGATTGATGAAGATGAGGTAAGCGCAGGGCATGCAGCATCCATTGGACGCGTAGATGAAGAAGCGATGTATTATTTAATGAGTCGAGGAATCGATAAAAAAGAAGCGATTTATTTGTTAATCTGTGGCTTTTTAGACTTGGGAAGGCAATCGTTTTCTAGTGAATGGACAGAAGCAGTGAAGAGGAAGTTAAATGTCTAAATTAAATCCTGATGAAATAAAAAAAGATTTTAAAATCCTTCAACAAAAAGTTAATGATGAGCCGTTGATTTATCTTGATAATGCAGCAACTACGCAAAAACCACAGCAGGTATTGGCTGCGATCAATCATTATTACAATTGGGAGAATGCTAATGTTCATCGCGGAGTGCATACGCTAGCTGAACGAGCAACGGCGTCTTATGAAAAAGCGCGCGAAAGTGTTTGTAATTTTTTAAATGCCAAAGATATATCCGAGATTTTATTTACGCGTGGGACGACCACCTCTCTTAACTGGGTAGCCCAAAGTTTTGGTGAATTTTTGCAGGAAGGTAATGAGATTGTTATTTCGGTGATGGAGCATCATGCCAATATCATTCCTTGGCAGCAGTTGGCTAAACGTAAAGGTGTGATTTTAAAGTATATCGAGCTAAAAAACGGTGAATTAAATCTTAAGATGGCACAAGACTTGATTACGGATAAAACAAAGATTGTATCTCTTGCTCATATTTCCAAGGTGTTGGGGCTGGAAAATCCTGTCAAAGAATTAATCGACTATGCACATCGTAAGGGGGCCATTTTTGTTATGGATGCAGCGCAGTCTGTACCTCATCAAAGAGTCGATGTAGAAGCACTTGATGTTGATTTTTTAGCTTTTAGTGGACATAAAATGCTAGGGCCTACCGGTATTGGTGTGCTTTTTGGCAAACGCAAGTATCTTGAGATGATGGAGCCAGTCGAGTTTGGCGGAGAAATGATTGACTTTGTTTATCGCGATACGTCTACATGGAAAGAGTTGCCTTGGAAATTTGAAGCAGGAACGCCTAATATTGCAGGAGCTATCGGTCTGGATGCAGCGATTCAATATTTGCAAAACATTGGTTTTGACGCTATTAAAGCTCATGAAAAAGAGTTAGTAGAATATCTTTTTCCAAAATTGCAGGCCATCGATGCTCTGACACTTTATGGATCGGCAGAGTGGAGTAAGCATGCTGGAGTTTTGTCGTTTAATATTAATGGCTTGCATCCGCATGATGTGGCGAGCGCTCTTGATATGCAAGGAATTACAGTGCGGGCGGGCCATCTTTGTGCGCAGCCGTTGATTCAAAGCTTGGGTGTGTCCGCAGTCGTTCGTGCAAGTTTTTATATTTACAATACTAAGGAAGATTGTGAAAAGTTAGTTGATGCGATTATTGCAGCAAAGGAGTTTTTTAGCCATGGCCCTATCTAAATTGGCTAGTTTGTATCGTGCGGTGATTTTGGATCATTCAAGTCATCCACATCACAGTGGAACGCTGAATGGCACGACACCACTAGAGATGAATAATCCAACTTGTGGTGATGTGATTCGTTTATTTTTGCATATCAATGATGATGGTATTATTGAGGACATTTCCTTTGATGGTCGTGGCTGTGCAATTTCCACAGCAAGCGCTTCAATGATGAGTGATGTGGTATTAGGAAAAACGGTTACGAAAGCACTAAAGCTTTCAGAAAAGTTTAGTCAGCTGGTGCAAGGAGAGGAAGTTGAAAAAACAGAAGAGATGCTTGGAGATGCAGCTTTTTTAAATGGCGTAAGTAAATTCCCTCAGCGAATTAAATGTGCAACTCTTGCTTGGAATGCACTGAAAAAGGCAGTTGTGTTGAATGAGGAGAATGATCAAGGTGAATAGATGACAGTTAGAGATAAAGTGCTTATCTTTTTAAAAGACATGAAGAAGAAGTCAATTTCGATGAAGGAATTGGCTCAAGCTTTGAATCTAAACAAAGCGAAGAATTTTAAGACATTGGTTAAAGCAGTTGCTAAGCTGGAGAATGGTGGGCAGGTTAGATTTAATAACAAAGGAAAAATCTCTTTACCACAAGAGCAAGCAGTTTTAGAAGGAATATTTCGTGCTAATAATCGCGGTTTTGGTTTTGTTGTCATTAACGAAGAAGAGCTGGATATTTTTATTCCTGCGTCTTCCGCAGCGTTTGCAATGGATGGAGATTTGGTGAAACTTAAGATCGTACAATCGGCGTCCCCTTTTGGAGAACGTGGTGCTGAAGGTGCTATTTTAGAGATTATTCATCGAGTAACGACTCAAGTAGTAGGAAAGTTTGAAGCATATGATGAAAAGAGTATTGCAACAACAGGTTTGTATGGCGTTGTTTTACCAAGAGATAAAAGATTAAAAAATTATCGTGTTTATATTGAAGCTGGTGGTTTAAAGCCAGCAGATGGCAGCGTTGTTATTGTTGAATTAACGCATTATGCAAATGAAAAATTTCCGTTTTCTATGCAAGGTATCGTAAAGAAAATTATAGGGCATTGTAGTGATGTTGGTATAGATATTTTAGAGCTTATTTGCTCTCATGGCATTGTTTCTGATTTTTCCGCAGAAGTTTTAGAAGCGGCTGAAAAGATTGGTGATAAAATAACCGAGGACGATTTGAAAGATCGGCGTGATTTGCGCGACCAAACAATTGTGACCATTGATGGCGAAGATGCTAAAGACTTAGATGATGCTGTGGTGGTTTGGCAAAAGGAGAACGGCAACTATCATTTAGGTGTTCATATTGCGGATGTTTCTTATTATATACAAGAAGGCTCGATATTAGACAAAGAAGCTTATGAGCGAGCAACTTCCATTTATCTAGCAGATCGTGTCATTCCGATGTTACCGCCAAAGCTATCCAATGGCATCTGTTCATTAAATCCTAATGTCTCGCGTCTAGCGATGAGTTGTGAGATGGAAATTGACCGTCAAGGGAATATTGTCTCTTATGAATTATTCCCCTCAGTGATCAAAACGACTAAGCGTATGACTTACACTGCTGTTAATCAGATTTTAGAAGAAAACAATGAAAAGATGAAAGCGCAATATCAAAAGTTAGTGCCAATGTTTGAAAAAATGGCAGAACTCCATCATCTTTTAGAAAAGAAGAGGATAAAAAGGGGAGCAATCCAATTTGAAGAGCATGAAGCAAAGATTGTAGTTGATGAAAAAGGTCATCCAATCGACTTAAAATTACATGAGCGTGGTCTTAGCGAACGGATGATTGAATCTTTTATGTTGGTGGCAAATGAAACGGTGGCAAAGCATTTTGCTGATTTAAAGCTGTCTTTTTTATATCGAGTGCATGAACATCCAAAAGCTGAAAAGTTGGCGAAATTTTTTGCCTTTGCTTCAATGTTTGGCATTGCTATCCGTGGTACAATATCTAAAATAGAGCCAAAACAGCTGCAGCAAGTATTGACAAAAGTTATAGGCAAGCCTGAGGAAGAAATTATTAGTGCAATGCTGTTGCGCAGTATGCAGCAAGCGCGATATAGCGAGTATAACTATGGTCATTATGGTTTGGCGGCAAAATACTATACGCATTTTACGTCCCCAATTAGGCGTTATCCGGATTTAATCGTCCATCGTTTGTTGCGTTTTTATGCAAAATCTACGTATAAGAAAGATCAGGAAAAATGGCACGAAGTTTTACCAGAAATTGCCAAACACACTTCAAGGCGTGAACGTAGAGCGGTGGATGTGGAACGCGAAGTTACGACAATGAAAAAGGCCGAGTATTTATCCGAACATATTAATGAAGAGTTTTCTGGTATTATTCGCTCTGTTGTAAAGTTCGGTTTCTTTGTGGAGCTGGCTAATACAATTGAGGGCTTGGTTCATGTTCGAACGTTAACAACAGATCATTTTATTTTTTTAGAACAACAAATGTCTTTAATTGGTAAACGAACGGGACAAGTGTTTAAATTAGGACAAAAAGTAGTTGTGCGCGTTGCAAAATCAGATCCGCAAACAGGGGAAATTGATTTTGCATTTGTCTTTGCTGAAGAAGTTGAAAAGTTCTCCTTAAAAGATCAGCAGAAGAAAGCTAAGGATCCTCATAACCGTAGAAAATGTCGAGAAAAGAAAAAGCAGGATAAAACAAAAAAATTTGAAAAAAATTATCGAAAGAGTAAGAACCTGTTAACTTGTCTCATTTTATTATAATAAAATGAGACAAGTTAACAGGTTCTAAGAAGAGGAGGTAGTGCATGCCTAAGGGAGAGGGAAGGGTGGTTGCACAAAATAAAAAAGCGCGGCATGACTATACGATTATCGATACGCTTGAAGCAGGAATTGTTTTGCAGGGAACGGAAATTAAATCCATTCGCAATGCTAGGATTAATTTGAAAGACGGCTATGCAAGAATCCATCATGGACAAGTTTGGTTAATAAACATTCATATCAGTCCTTATGATCAGGGAAATATCTACAATCATGATCCAGTAAGAGATCGCAAGTTATTATTGCATAAAAAGCAAATTAATAAGTTATTAGGAGAAATGAAAACAAGTGGAACAACTTTGGTGCCATTAAAAGTTTACCTAAAAGATGGCTATGCTAAGGTTTTGCTGGGCTTGGCTAAAGGAAAAAAACAATATGACAAACGAGAAGACTTAAAACGTAAAGACCAGGCACGGGAAATGAGCAAGGCGTTGAAATATAGAAATCGATAGGCTTTGTCGAGTAAAGTGTGTAACTACCCAGGGCCGACGCATGAAAATTAAAAACTCTCAAATTTTAGAGTTTGTCAACCTAAGTGTGTAAGAACCTGTTAACTTGTCTCTTTATTGATGGATTGCGTTTAAATTAAGCTCGAAACAACTTGTAAACCTGCCAGGTCTTTTGACAAAAAAGTGCCAAAAATTACCAGAAAAGTCGCACCGAGTAGATACATCCGCACCTTTACTCTGCCAAGCCTCGCAAGACACTCGTTAAGGCAGTTCGCAATTGGAGACAAGTTAAAAGGTTCTAAGTAGTATTTCTATTGTAAATTTTGACACATACGTTTTAAGTGGACAGGGTTCACTGATTTGTTGTAATATAGGTAAGGTAAAGAGTGATGAAAACGAATGCGTTAATTTTCACATACTTCGCTCTACCAACTGAAATCCTTGAATGTTTCCGCCATAGCTCAGTTGGTAGAGCGCATGACTTGTTAATCATGATGTCACAGGTTCAAGCCTTGTTGGCGGAGTTTAGTTAGGAGATATGATATGGCTAAAGTAGATTTTTTTACTGGACGTAAGACATCTTCTGGTAATAATCGCTCTCATGCTATGAACAAAACAAAGCGGACAGTAAAGCCGAACTTACAAAAAATTCGTGTACTTGTTAATGGAAAGCCTAAAAGAGTATGGGTTTCAGCGCGTGCTTTGAAATCTGGTAAAGTTCAGCGTGTGTAATCATAATTTAAGTAGAGTTTATCGTCTTAGCTTTTTGAAAGGTTGAGGCGTTTTTTGTTTATATATGGAGAAGTGGCAGAGTGGTAATGCACCGGATTCGAAATCCGGCGAGCGATTTTATAGTCGTGCGCGGGTTCAAATCCCGTCTTCTCCTTAATATTGCAACTCTTGGCTATTGTGCATTTTTATTAAAACAATTTTGTAGATTGGAGGGGAAAAGAATTGAATTTTGAAGAAAAAACTATCCAGCGGCACGAAATATATAAAGGAAGAATTATTCATGTGGTGAAAGATGAAGTTGAGCTACCTAATAATTTAGGAGTTTCTAAGCGTGAATTAGTTTTTCATCCGGGTGGTGTTGTCATTATTCCTATTACTAAAGAAGGCAAGATGGTTTTTGTAAAACAATTTCGCAAACCTCTTGAAAAAGTTTTGTTAGAGATTCCTTCAGGAAAAATTGAGTTAGATGAATACGATGATCTAGAGTCTGCAGCTAAACGAGAGTTAGAAGAAGAGACTGGTTATCTAGCAAGAAAATTCTATAAACTTAAGGAAACTTATATGACTCCTGGTTTTTGTAATGAAGTGTTGCATTTTTATTTTGCAACAGATTTAGAGAAACAGCTAAACCCGCGACCAAAAGATAAGGATGAAGTTTTAGAAGTTTATGAATTAACTTTTGAAGAAGCAAAACAAGCTGAAAAGAGTAAATTAATTCATGATGCTAAAACAGTGATAGCTTTGCAAATTTGGGAAATAGAGCGATTGCGAGGGAATTTGAATGAATGGTGAAGAGCCTAGATTAACGCGAGAGGATATAAGGCGTTTGCGTGAAATCAAAGAACAACGTTTAGCTCAAGTTACTAAGCAGATTGATCAAGAAAACAAAAAAGAACGGAAGCTGCGTGAAGATTTTTATCGTAAAAAAAGAAAAAAACTTGAAAAGCAAGAAAGAAAGATGGCTAAGAGAAGTCGTGTAGCAGAGAAGCAGCAAATTAGAAAACGCAGTTCATTTTTAACAAAGGCGATAGTTATTATTGGGTTATTGCTTGTTTTATTGTTAACATGTGCAATTTTTTTCTAAAAATTAGAAGGGAAATAATAAATGAAAATAGGTATTATCGGGGCAATGGAAGAAGAAGTTAAAGTGATTAAACAAGCTTTGAAAAATCCTCAAGGATGGACACGCGCAGGCGTTATTTTTCATCAAGGTTTAATCGGAAATCATGAAATAGTTTTAGTTCAGTCAGGTATTGGCAAGGTTCACTCTGCGATTACAGCGACTCTTTTGATTCATGAGTTTAAATTAGAAGCTATTGTTAATACTGGTTCTGCTGGTGGTATTGGCAAAGGTCTCTTTGTTGGTGATATTGTTTTATCTGAAAAAACTGCGTATTTTGATGTGGATGTTACAGGGTTTAATTATGATTATGGGCAATTGCCTGGACAACCTCTTTATTTCAGCGCTAGTAAATATCTTTTATTTTCCATGCAACAAGCAGCTGAGAAGATGGAGCAGACTGTTAGCTCGGGATTAATTGTTACAGGCGATTCCTTTGTTAATGATCCTGAGAAGATTGCGGATGTTAAAAAACATTTTCCTAAGGCGCTTGCCCTTGAAATGGAGGGAGCTGCCATTTCTCAAGTTGCTCAGCAGTTTGGAATTGGCTGCTTGATTGTTAGAGCTATTAGCGACACAGCCGATGAACATGCAACTGTAAGCTTTGATGAGTTTATTATTGAGGCGGGAGAAAAATCTGCGAAAATGGTGCTTAAATTTTTAGAAGTGTTGGAATGAGCTTGAAAATCTCCTCGTATAAAATAAGTAAATATAAGAACGAATAAAGAAAAATCTTTCATGAAAAGATTTATTATAATGAGATACTGGATTTGCAGATGCTAACATACTAGAATGATTGATTACTGCTAATGCAGAACATAAAGTTGCACATAAACTTTTTTTGATTTTAAGCTGCATGTGTTAAATAGCTCCTTGAAATTAATTTTTAAATCCTATGGCTTTACACCATATTATGGCATCAAATGCACGGGGGTCACTTCCCCATTCTTCGGATTTTTTAATAAGATTTTCCATTTCATCATCAGTAACCCATCCAAGTTTTGTTGCATCATTTTTAAAAGTGGTCAGCAGCTCTTTTGCTATTTTGCCTCTCATTTTAGTATCTTCTAATTTACTATCACATTCGCAACTGGTAGTAACTATTAAATTTTTAAATCCGGATTCCAGAAGAAAGTGTTTATAATTTTTTCCTACAAAAGGTGTACCGCCTTTATGTGCTATTATTTTTTTCATTATTTCAAGCACTTTAGTCATTTCGGGTGTTTCAGGAGCTAAAATAAGGCTACTAGAATCATCATCTCGGAGCGCAACTAGGCCACCAGGCTTTAAAGTTCTATAAATTTCTTTAAGTGCCTCAGAGGGCTCTTTTAAATGTTGAAACAAAGTATGACAAAAAACTACATCAAATATATTATCATTAAAAGGCAATTTATATATACTAGATTGAAAAAACTCAACGTTACTTATATTTTGAGCAGCAGCTCTCTTGGTTGCCTCGTCTACTTGATTTTGTTCTAAATCTAAGCCAATAATTTTGCCTTTGCTAGCGATACTTGCGAGTCCTAAGGTTTATTTTATGCTACCCGGCCCGCATCCGCAGTCTAAAATATGCATGTCTTCTTTTAAATAAGGTACTAAAAAATTTGCTTCTTTAAGAGTACACGATAAAAGTTAAAGCCGGAGAAGATTTTACAGTTCACGTTGACGTGGAAGAATAATCATGGAAGAGCAAAAAATATCGCCTCTGGGAGCAGTTCCGGCGGCTGTTTTAATTGAAGCTTTAATTACTTATTTTAACCAGTTTTTTATAAATGGTAATTTTTGCTGGCAAATACTAATGAGTATTACAATCGGAATTGTAATTACAATTTTGTATAAAATTAACATTACAAGGTATTTTGGCATGAATTCAGGAAATGAGACTGTAAATGCGGTAATTAGCGGGATTTTACTTTCGCGCGGTAGTAATTATGTATTTGACTTGCTTAAAATATTCGGAAAAATGTAAAGACCCTCATAAAGGGGCCTATAATGCCCTAGATTGAGCGATAGAGATTAGGATACATTAAATGTATCCCTTGCCTCTTTTCGTGGCTCTATGGGGCAAATAGAGGCATGTTTTTTTGAACGTTATTATTTTTTGACTTTTATATAAAATTAATAATAAATTCCTATCTCTATTTAATTAAGTTACCAGTGTTACCAGTTTTATGATGAATTCTAGAGGGGGGAAAATTTCGAGATAAATATTGCACAAAAAATATAATAATTTATAAAATATATTATATAAATTATATAAAAATTAATTAGATAATCAAAAACAGAGAAAATAAATGCTAGTCAACTCGATGAAAATCCTTGTGTATAGTAAAAAAAGTGGTAACTTTGGCAACCGCATGCCTCAAACCCAGTAGCCCCTAAGCGTTGCACGGTTGCCACTTTGCTAAAAAAGTGGCAACCATATACGAATTAAACCCAGCCAGAATTTTAAAATCATTAAAAAATCCCCCGTCCTTAAACGTGGAGAATAT
>JAIRLR010000156.1 GCA_031259195.1 Streptococcaceae bacterium
TAACGATTTGTAATCAAGCAAAGCTTGAAACAAATTCGTAAGAACCCGACAGGTTTTTTGACGAAATATCAGGGAAAAAGAAACGCAATTTTCATGGATCTAGTTTCGCAAGAGGTCTACTATATCTGCATGATAAAAACGCAAAGTCCGTTAATAGTTGGACTTTGCGTTTTTTTTCCAGGTTTGCAAAATATTCTGCGCATCTTCTTTTGACCATGTCTTGATAAAAAGACCATCATCATCAGCAATTGCTGCAAAGATTTTATCTTTCATCGAGTTCAATAATGCTTGTTTTATCCTTAAAGCAGCTCCTGGAAAAACTATAAGCATTAATTCTTTGCCATTGATCACGATGTCTTGAATCATTAATATAATTTGACGAAAATCTTCTTCACTATCTGTATTTTTGTTTGGTAAATAATAGCGGATCTTCCCTTGCTTATCAGCTTTTTTTATAAACTGCAGCTCTGCAATATCTCTTGATACAGTTGCCTGAGTGACATTAATACCCCGTGTTTTTAAAAAAACCACAAAATCTTCTTGCTTTTGCACATTTTCTTTCGTCACAATTTCTGTTAGTGCTTCAAGGCGATCCTTTTTATGCATCTAGCTTTCCTTTCTGTTTGGCCATCTATGAGCTTGTTAACGATTTCCAGAATTGCGCAATTTTGATTAATTTTTGACACTTTTTTGTCAAAAGACCTACCTAAGTTTCTTACGATTTGTTCAAGTTTTACTTGATTACAATCGTAAGAAACGGGATCCTCGAAATAGCACCAACGCGCAGCTTCCCTGCATTTTTTCCGCAAATTGCCTAAAAATTAATCAAAATTTTCATCAATAGCAAGATCATAAACAGACTCTAAGGTTCTTCACTTAGACTTGAAGAGGAGTCGGCGCTTTCCGTAATATTAGTACTGCTTGTATCTGTTGCAGAAGAGGTGGTAGAGCTTACTGTTGAACTAGGTACAGTGTAGGAATATTTCGGTGTAGATTTACCACCAACATAGCCAGGAGAATTTTTAAGATATAACTCTGATCCATACTTAATCACGTCATCAGGTTTTTCCCAATCATTATTTTTGATTTGCTTCATAGCATAGCTCATTAATTGCCTATAAACATCCGCAACAACATGGAAATCTTTTTGAAACACCGGCGTTAAGCGATTATCATAGCCGCTCCAAACAGATAAAGAGTAGTGAAGAGTGTAACCAACAAAACTTTCATCAGGAGCCATTAACATATTCCGATCGGCATAAGCTGTTAAATCAGCATCTTTTTTGAGATCTTCATCGGAATAGTTCGAAGTTCCTGTTTTTCCCGCTTCAAAAAGCCCTGGCGTTTTTGCACTTGTACCAGTTTCTGTCACAAGCACGCCTTTGAGCATATCCGTAATCATATAAGCCGTAACTGCTTCCATGGCACGGCTTGCTTTTGGTTTATATGTCTCTTCGACGCCATCGTTATAAACAATTTTTTCGATATAGTATGGTTGATTAAAAACTCCATTATTGGCAAAAGCAGCATAAGCAGCAGCAATTCTTAAAGAAGAAACACCTTGTTTGTCGTCTTTTATATGCATGCTTGAAGAGATGGCGTTGGCATAAAAAAGCCGTGGGTAGTTAATTCCTATCTTGCTTAAGAACTCTTTGGCTTTATCTAGACCAACAGCTTCTAAAGCACGAACCGCAGGAACGTTTCGAGACTCGACTAGGGCACGTCGCATTGTCATTAAGCCCATATACTTTAAATCCCAATCATAAATCTGATCTTGCGTTCCAGGATAAGAATACTTGCTGTCATTGAAGATTTGAGCAGTTGAATAGTGCAAATATTCAATTGCTGGACCGTAATCCACCATTGGCTTCATTGTCGAGCCCCAGTCTCGATCATTTTGAGTAGCCCTATTTGACCCAAGTGAGATATTTTCAGGAATGTTGCGTCCGCCGATTTGTGCCCGTACTTTTCCTGTTTGCACTTCAATTAAAGTTGCGGCGATTTGCATTTCTTCATCAGGAAAATTAACATAATCACTGGTATTAACGATATTGTAGAGTCTTTCTTGAGCTTTGCTATCAATATTGGTATAAACATTTAAGCCATCTGTCCAGACATTTTTTCCAGTTTTTTCTTTCACCTCTTTGATGACTTCGACCAGATAAGGATCGTATTGTTTAAAATCTTGGATGTCTTCTTTTAGCTCTTGCAAACCATCATCAATATTAGTATTTTTAGCTGCTTCATACTCATCATGAGTGATTTTCTTTTCATCTAGCATCGTGAAGAGTACCAAGTCTCGACGCTTCTTGGCAGATTCTGGATTATTATAGGGACTATATTCACTAGGAGCTTGCGGAATGCCCGCCAACAGCGCTGCTTGAGATAAAGTCAAGTCTTTAATCTCTTTTTTATAATAAGACTTGGCCGCGGTTTTCATCCCGTAAATTCCATTACCCATATATACTTTATTGGCGTAGTATGTAAGAATTTCCGACTTTGAGCTGCGACGTTCTAGTTGGATGGCAAGCCAAGCTTCCTGTGCTTTTCGTTTTAAGGTTTGATCGCTTGCTTTGGTGCTAAAATAAGACAACTTAACCAACTGTTGTGTTAAGGTGCTCCCACCTTGTGTAGAAGAGTGTATTAAATTATGAAAAGCAGAAGCCAGAATACGGATCAGATCAAAGCCATGATGTTTGTAAAAACGCTGATCTTCAATCGAAGTAATCCCATCTATCAGCTGCTCAGAAATTTCACCTACTTCAAGTAACTCACGATGCTCTTTACCTAAATCAGCAATCAAATTACCATCTTTATCGAAAAATTTTGAACTGGCCGCCACTTCTAGCTTTTCGGGCACTAATTTTGGTGCATCTTTAATGTAGTAAAAAAACACAATCGCCCCTAAAACAAGACTAGCCATTCCTAGAGCAAATAAAGCAAGAAAAATCTTCCAAAAAAGAGATTTCTTTTTCTGTTTCTTTTTTGTCGATGCATATTTTTTTGATCGCTTCTCTTTAATAAAAATCTCCTCCCTCTAAAAGAGTGTCAATCGCCTCAAGATAGGGAATTTGGGGCGCGATTTTTATGGATAACTCGATTCCTTCTTGTTCAATATCGGAAAGTTTGAGTGATTTTCGCTGAGATGCATTGTAATGTCTGATCAACTTTTCCGCAGGGTAATAAAAAATACGTTGAAGACTGGAAAAAAATAATAAAACAAAAGCAATCCCTTTTTGCTTAAGTACAGCTTCCATATGCTTAAGCTGATGTTTGTGGAAATTACTAAAAGGAAAAGAAGTTTTTTGCCGAGTTTCTTTAGCTTCAAAGTCAAGATATTTTCCCTTGTAAACACCGTTATAGTCGGTGGTAGATGCTTGTTTAAAGTAAGCTTCGCTGATCTTAGCCTTACTTCTTTGCGGATAATCCACTTTAACAATTTGGATTGGTGTAGGTTTTTTATGAACAATGCAAAGCCCGTGCATTAAGTAATAATCATTACTTTGATTG
>JAIRLR010000083.1 GCA_031259195.1 Streptococcaceae bacterium
GTGCCAAACATCATTTATTCTTAATCCAAAATTAAACTCATTTTCCTTAGGTGCAGCACTTGCTGGTTGCATTGACCCAACAACTGCTCCACCGCCACTTCTCCTCAGACTCGGAAGTCCACCTTTTATTGATTCCTTCAAAACTGGCATTCTCATTGCTCTTGCAGTAACAAGCACTATTTCTGTCACATCTCTTACATAAACTATTATCGGCTTTTCGCCTACTTTTAATCTATTCAATTTAAAACCATCCCTCAGTGTTTTTCCCGAGAACAAAAGTGTTATATCAGCAACCTCTAGTTTTTTCTCATACATATTGTTAACATTAAAAAGTTCAGCAAGCTTTTTCCTAGCATCTGAAACTTTTAAGCCAGAAGGAAAATTTAGCGCCAAAAGATCCTCATTTACTCCTACTTTAAAATTAAACCTATCTTGCCCCAATATTTTACCTGCTTCATCATCTGATAAATCAGAAATCCTTTTAGATGCAGGAGTATCAACCACTTGAACTTGCCCTGAATTTAAACTACCCTCGGGAAAATCAAAACACAAAGAAACTTCGTCAGGATTCCAACGTTTGGCTTTAATTTTTTCAAATACAATATCCGTCTGAGGATCCAATTTTATTTCATCTTCATTACCTGATTTTATAGACCATGGAAGATCATTCACACCATCTTTAAAAGCACTAGTAATATCGTTCTGCTTTTGCTTGAAATATTCTGCCAATGTCCAGTTTTTTTGCATCTTAAGCGTACGAGGTATTGACATGTCTCCAATCAAGAACGGTAATAGAAAAGTGTTAGGCTCAATTATTAAATAAAAAGGTACCAAGCCTAATTCATGTCTATAATGCGATAATGTATCTTCTAAAAAATCACCAACCCTTCTTCCTGTATTTTTGGCAGGAATCTCTCTCCCCAACCCCCAGTATTCAACCCCACCTTTTCCTATAGGTGTATCATTGAAATCTGACACTTCAGAACCATTTATTACGGCTCCTGTAATAGAACCATTAAGTCTAGTTTGTACATCTTTTATAGTTTCACCTTGACCAAGATCTATCGACTTAATTTGACCTGAATCTGTAAACTTATAAAAAAGTTTCGATCTTGTACTAATTGGAGAATTAGACCTTAGCGGCATTACTGGTTTTACCACTGAAACAACAGGAGGCACTAGCGCAGTGGGAACTGGACCATATACTGGTCTTAAATTAAGTTTTTCCTGCTCAGTTTCATAATCAAAAACTACAACACACCCATCTGGGCTAACATGACAAAAGGATCCAGTCCAATTATTCATACCTTTGATCTTAGATGCTCCCATAACAGTTAAACATTGCTTTTCGGTCGAACTTTTTAAATTCAAACTTTTTAAATTCACTTGAGCATCATTTTCATGTTGATGCCCTCTAAGAACCATGTCAACCCCATTTTGCGTACAAAATTCAGCAAATTGTAAAGGTCCATAAATAAAGCCTGCACCACGAGAACTATCCTTATATTCTATAACATGAGGATCAGGATCGCTCCAAGCAATAGCATTAAAATCATCAACATGTTCTTCTTCAACATTAATTGGTAAATTTAATCCTCCTAAATCTGTAAAAACAGTATTTGGTCCAAACCCTCCATGAGCACAATAAATGCCAGGTCGTCTATCAGGGAATTCTAAAACAGCCGCCCAAGGTAAATAATTGAAAGCAGCAAACCAACTATCAACCAATGGTCCATCTTTTGGGCTTGAATAATCCAATCTGTATTTTTGAATTTCTCCAGGCCGACCAAAACCATTAGCAATAGTTCCATAAGATTGCATAATACCTAACGTTTCATGATCTCCACGATTTAAAAACACTCTATCTCGATATAATAAACGCATAGCAAGTAAATACACAGTTACTTCTATAGAGTGAGCACCGCGATCGACAAAATCACCTAAAAATAAAACGTGCCTATTATTAGAAAGGGCATTATGCATTTGTCTAATAGTTGGGGGTAGTTTACCATGAAGATCTCCTACAACATTTACACCAGTAGCTGTAACAGGAATTCTTCTCAATACAGACTGTCCGACTTCTTCTCTTTGAAACAAACAAAAAACAAAAGTAATGTCATCTACAGCTAAAGGCAAATTTAAATCTGCAGGACGTTGAAATTTATTTAAATCAGAATCATCCAATTTTTTTACCTCAAGCTGAACACTATAAGCCTCAATTCGACTAGTAATATTTTTTAGCTTACTTTTTTCATCGTCACTTACTACAGCCGCACATTCTTTAGACATCACCAAAAACGATGCCATTAACGACAACATCACAAAGCCTATAAAACCTAACTTTCTTAATCTAAACAAAAGATCGCCCCCTCAAAAAAGAATATTTTAGTATTAATGTGATTTCAACGTTTACTATTAGTATACCATATACTCCTCTAAATTGAAAATGCGATTTTTGGGATAATCGACGTTCAACTTTATAATCAGCTTTTTTGTATTTTTGGGCAAGTTCCAAATCAAGTTAACAGACTCTGAGAGGCTATTTCGGCAATGACTTGGTATAAAAATGACATCATTTTGCTTTCTCGATTTAAATAGACCTCTTGCGAAACTAGATCCATGAAAATTGCGAACTGCCTTAATGATTGGCAAGTGTTAGCTTGACAGAGTTTAGGCAGGACGTACCTACTCGGTGCGTTTCTTTTTCCCTGA
>JAIRLR010000120.1 GCA_031259195.1 Streptococcaceae bacterium
TAATCAAGCAAAGCTTGAAACAACTTGTAATAACCCGACAGGTTTTTTTGAGAAATTTTTGTGCATTTTTAGGAAAAAAACGTAGGTTTAGCGGTGCTAAATCGAGGCTTTTTGACGAAAAAAGGCACAAAATGACCAGAAAAGCTGCAATTATGGAGATCATTAACAGGCTCTTATAAGAATACCTAAAAACGCCAGTACCACCATCTGCTTAACTTGTGGAAAGTTTTCGCTTGAGCGCTTAACGATTTCCACAGGACAATCCAAAATGTTCCTAATCTTACCCGCAAAAGGTTGCCCAATATAGCTGCCATCACAAAGAATATTTTTCACGTTAGGCAGAAAAGCTTGATCGTGATCAAACATTTCGATTGCTCCTGCTTTGTCGCTAATGTTCGCTGTTGTCACATGAATTGCATGAGGAAAACCGTTGGTGTCAACGGCAATATGACGTTTAATTCCTGACACTTTTGCGAACTGCCTTAACGATTGGCAAGCGTTAGCTTGGCAGAGTTTAGGCAGGACGTACCTACTCGGTGCGAATTGCCTTAGCGAGTGCCTTACGAAGCTTGACAGAGCTTAGACCTTAGGCAAGATGTACCTACTCGGTTTACCGCCATCATATCCCTTTTCTTCGGCAGTGTCGGCATTTTTTACGCTCTGTGCGCGGGCGTACAAAAGGTATTTTCATCGCGACCGTCCGCTTGACGAAGGTGTGCTATACTTTTTTTAAAAGTCTTTCCAGCAGAGTTGTTTTATCTTTTGTGGTGTACTCCACTGTTTGAAGTATGTATAAACAGACTTCCATTTGGGATAATCGTGAGGAAGAGCGCGCCACTGGCAAGTAAGTTTTGACAACAGAGTACTACACAAAAGATATCGTATAAGTCATACTGTCTAGGGTTGGTTCGTTTTTTAAAGTTTTTTAACTTTGGACGGATCGCATCAAAGTCTTCGCGTTTCTGAAATCGTAGACAGGTTCTTAGAAAGAAAGGTGTTGAATGTATACAGAACTTTTTGAAAAACTTAGAAGTAACTATGGAATTGTTTTTAAAAATATAAGTTTACTAGAAGAAGCGTTTACACATTCAAGTTATGCAAATGAACACTTGCGTCCTAGAAATAATGAGCGATTAGAGTTTTTAGGTGATGCAATTTTACAGTTTTTAATTTCAAGGTATATTTTTATGAAATATCCTGAAATACCTGAAGGGAAGTTATCTTCATTGCGTTCGCTAATTGTGCGAGAGGATAGCTTAGCTCAATTTGCTAGAGAATGTCATTTTGATCGATATATTTTGCTTGGTAAAGGCGAGGAAATAAGTGGTGGGCGTAAGCGTCCTTCTTTGCTTTGTGATTTATTTGAAGCTTTTATTGGTGCACTAGAGCAAGACCAGGGATTGGAACAAGTGAAAAAATTTATTGATAAAATGATGATTCCAAAAATTAATAGTAGGCACTTTCTAAAAGATAAAGACTTTAAAACCTCCTTACAAGAAAAGCTGCAAAAGGAAGGCAATGTTTCAATAGAATATCGCTTGACAAAAGAAGAAGGACTTGCTCATGAACGAACGTTTTATATGTCTATTTATTTTAAAGGCAAAAAAATCGGCGATGGTGTAGGAAAATCAAAGAAACAGGCTGAGCAAAAAGCAGCTGAAGTAGCATTGCTCAAGATGAAAGGAAAAGTAAAGTAACATGCATTTGAAACGAATGGAGATCTTGGGTTTTAAATCTTTTGCTGATAAGACGGTAATTGACTTTGAGCCGGGAATTACGGCAGTGGTGGGGCCTAATGGTTCAGGAAAGTCTAATATTACAGAAGCACTGCGTTGGGTCTTAGGAGAACAATCAGCAAAAAATCTTCGTGGTGGAAAGATGTTTGATATTATCTTTGCTGGTTCCAACTCTCGTAAAGCTTTAAATGTGGCCGAAGTAACGATTGTTTTAGATAATGAGGACGGATATCTGCCACTGGATTTTCAGGAGGTTTCTTTAACTAGACGACTACTTCGAGCAGGCGAGAGTGATATTTATATTAATAAAAAAACCTGTCGACTTAAGGATATTGTTGATTTATTAATGGACTCTGGCTTAGGTAAAGAGTCGTTTTCCATTATTTCTCAAGGAAAGGTTGAGGCAATTTTTCAGTCCAAACCTGAAGAGCGCCGCGGAATTTTTGAAGAGGCTGCGGGGATTTTAAAGTATAAAACAAGGAAAAGGCAGGCTGAACAAAAGTTAGTCGATACTGAAGAAAATCTTTCGCGTTTGCAAGATATTATTTATGAGTTAGAAGAGCAGCTAACTCCTTTAGCTAAGCAAAAAAAGACCGCCGAAGAGTTTATTAGCCTGCGTGAGCAGCTAACGCAGGTGGATATTAGCTTAACGGTGTATCAAATCCAGGAAAATAAGGAGCTTTGGGAGAGTAATAAAGAGTTCCTAAAGCAGGCAAAAGATACTCTTAACCTTAAACAAGACGAAGTTGTGAAGTTAGAAAGCAAACTGCAAATGCTGCGTGATAAACGCAATCTTTTGGATACGGAGCTTGAGACAATCAACAAAGATCTGCTGACAATCATCAAAGAAGAAAAAAGTGCAGAAGGCAAGTGCAACCTTTTGCTTGAACGCTCTCTTAACTCAGAAAAAAATGCCGAAGATTTAAGACAGTCTATCACTGATACTGAGAAAGAGTTAACACAAGCAAAAAGAAATGTTGAAGAAGTAGCAGAGGAGCTTGCCAAGAAAAATCAGCAAGTTAAATGTTTGGAAGAAGAACTACTTGAGGTTAGTGAGCTGGTGAGTTCACTAAGTCTATCGGTTAAAGAGCAGCTAGATCAGCTTCGCAGTAAGTATTTGATAGCGCATGAAGAAGAGATCCAAACAAAAAGCAAGCTTGAACATCTAGAAATAAAATATGCACAAGAAACAGAAAAAAATCAGCAAACTATAGAGCGTTTTAAAGCTTTAAATCAGCAAATAGAAGCTGAAAAGCAAAAGTTAGCAAA
The DNA here is from genome assembly GCA_031259195.1 of Streptococcaceae bacterium. Classification (GTDB taxonomy): domain Bacteria; phylum Bacillota; class Bacilli; order Lactobacillales; family Streptococcaceae; genus JAIRLR01. Next base: position 3,006 of record JAIRLR010000120.1, read on the forward strand.
AGAAAAAAAAGAATTCTCTCTTATTCAGAATGAATTGCAAAGTCAGCTTAATGAGTATGCTAAGCAGGCCGAAGAAATTAAAAATGCAGAAGAAAATATTCATACAAGTGAAAGCAAATGGCAACAGATGCTAAGCGTTCTGCAAACTAAACAAGCACGCTTTAAAAGTTTGTGCGAAATTGAAGAGAGCTATCAAGGTTATTTTCATGGGGTGAAAGCTATTTTGCAGCAAAGAGAAAGTCTTGAAGGCATTGTTGGCACAATTGCTGAATTGCTAACGCTCAAGCCTTCATACCACTTAGCAGTGGAGACGGCTTTAGGGCAAATGATGCAAAATATTGTTGTTGAGGATGAAGAAAGCGGAAGACGTGCGGTTCAGTTTTTAAAAAAGAAACGTGTGGGGCGCGCGACTTTTTTGCCTTTAACAACTATTCGTGCGCGTTTGATTAATGAAAATCATAGACGTGTTTTGGAAGGATTTCCTGGTTTTATCGGCATTGTTAGCGAGTTAGTAGAGTGTTCTGCCAAGGTTAAGCCGATAATTCAAAATATTTTGGGCAAAACATTGTTGGCAAAAGATTTAAAAAGCGCGAATGATCTTGCCCGAAAGATGAATTTTCAGTATCGTGTGGTTTCTTTGGAAGGAGATGTGATGAATGCCGGCGGCTCGATGACTGGTGGTGCCAATAAGCATGGCAGTCGCTCACCACTTTTTGCTGGAAAACAGGAGTTACAAGCTTTAACAAAAGAGATAGCTGTTTTAGAAAAAGAGTGCCAAATGTTAGAAGCTGCATTTAATGCTGCCAAAGATCAAGCTCAAACTTCTCAAGCACAGTTAGAAAACTTGCGAGAAACCGGGGAAAAAATCAGAATTCAGAAAAACAATCAACAACACTTGCTGCAAAATATTCAAACACAACTAGAGCATTTGCAAAAAGAGCGTGGAAAGCTTAAGGAAGAAGCGCAGGATGTGGAAGAGTTTCTGCAGCGCTATCAAGAACAAAAGCTAAAGCTTACCCAAAAAATCCAAGAAGCTGATGAAGCAGCTCAAGAGATGCAAAAGCATATGCAGCAAGTGGAAGAGAAAAAAGAGACACAAGAAAGCAAACGAGTTCAAGCTCAGGCTAAAGAGCAAGAAAAGAAAGAAGCGCTAGCAGTGATTTCTGAGCAGATTCGCTCTCTTGAGAAAACATTACAAGAAAAAAGTGAGCGAGTATCTGTCTTGTCAAACAGCTTAACGGAGTTTTCTACCAATCTAGAAAACTTAAGCAAAACCAGCAGCGAGCAAACAATAGATCAAGAAATGTTGACAACAAGGCTAGCTGAGTTGGTTGAAAAACGAGAGTTTTTGGCAAACTCAGAGAAAGAAAAACGAAAAGCACGCAGCGAAATTGTTGAGCAACTTGCAAGAGATGAAATTATCTTTGCTGATCAAAATAAAGAAGTGCAAGAGATACAAGAGAAGTTTTCCGCCATAGAGTTGGTATTAGATCGCGCAGGCAATAAGCTGGATAATTTATTAGAATACTTGCAAGAAGAGTATAGTAAAACCTTTGAACATGCGATGTCAGTCAGCATCGAGATTGAAGATATCGGTCAAGCTAAAGCCAATGTCAGTCGGCTGAAACGTGAAATGGATGCTTTAGGTTCTGTTAATATGGCTGCTATTGAACAGCATCAACAAGTAAGTAAGCGTTTTGCTTTTCTACAAACTCAGCAGGAGGATTTGCTTAAAGCCAAGACTTCTTTACATGAAACGATGAAAGAGATGGATGAGGAAGTTAAAACACGCTTTTCAGAAACGTTTGAAGTTATTAAAGAGAGATTTAGTAAAACCTTCCCAAGTATGTTTGGTGGGGGAAAAGCGGAATTAATTTTAACGCAACCAGAAGATTTGCTTAATACAGGAGTTGAAATTATTGCGCAGCCTCCAGGTAAAAAGTTACAAAGTCTAAGTTTGCTTTCAGGCGGAGAAAGAGCGCTAACAGCGTTGGCATTGCTATTTGCGATTATTGAAGTACGTCCTGTGCCTTTTGCTGTTTTGGATGAGGTGGAAGCAGCCCTTGATGAGGCAAATGTTGTGCGTTTTGCTCAGTATTTATCACATTTTGAAAAGGAGATGCAGTTTATTGTGGTTACTCACCGTAAGGGCACAATGGAGGCGGCTAATGTGCTTTACGGGATCACGATGCAAGGCTCAGGAGTTTCTAAAATGGTCTCAGTGCGTTTAGAAGATGTAGCTGAAGGCGGCAAATTGAAAGCGAAGGTGTAATGTGGGATTATTCGACAAAATAAAGCAAGCATTTAAAAAATCGACGAGTGAAGAAAAGGAATTACCTAAAAAATTTCAGCAGGAAAATAAACCGGTAGTTGAAAGCAAAAAGGAAGCGTCAGTTGAGCTTGCGCAAGAGATAGATGGTGAGGTAGTCCAAAAAAATTCAGTAGAATCAGAAGTTTCTCAGATACCTACCGGAGATACTCAAACAAAATATACTAAAGGACTTATTAAAACAAGAAAAACTTTTAGTCAGCGAATGAATGAATTATTTGCCAATTTTAGGCGCGTCGATGAAGATTTTTTTGAAGAAGTTGAGGAGGCGTTGATTGGAGCAGATATTGGCTTTGAAACATCGATGAAGATTGCGCAAGAGCTGCGCCAAGAAGTGAAGCTAAAAAATGCCAAAAATCCAGCTGCAGTTCAGAATATTATTATTGAAAAAATGGTTAATCTGTATGAAGTTGAAGGTTTATTAGATGAGCAAAATGAGTTAAATCTTCAGCAGGGTGAACTTTCGGTTCTTTTATTTGTTGGAGTCAACGGTGTTGGCAAGACGACAACGATTGGGAAGCTAGCCAATCAATTTAGACTAAAGGGTAAAAAAGTAATTTTAGCCGCAGCTGATACTTTTCGTGCAGGCGCGATTCGTCAGTTAGTTGTATGGGGGGAAAGATCTGGCGTAGAAGTAGTTGCAGGAGCTGAAGGCGGAGATCCCGCAGCAGTTGTTTATGACGGGATCAAGCGCGCTAAAAAGACAAGCGCTGATGTTTTATTAGTCGACACTGCAGGACGTCTGCAAAATAAAGAAAACCTTATGCGCGAACTATCAAAGATTAAACGAGTGATTACACGTGAAATTCCAGATGCTCCACATGAAGTGCTCCTGGTTTTAGATGCAACAACAGGGCAAAATGCAATGCAGCAAGCAAAACAATTCCAAGAAACTACAGATGTTACTGGCTTAGTCTTGACCAAACTTGATGGCACAGCCAAAGGCGGGATTGTCTTAGCTATTCGTGGTGAACTTCACTTGCCGGTTAAACTGGTCGGCCTTGGCGAAGGAATCAACGATCTACAAGTGTTTAATCCTGAAGAATTTGTCATTGGCTTGTTTAAAGAACTGTTGCAGAAAGATTGGTAAATAAAGAATTAAAAGCACATATACTCCTCTAAATTGAAAATATGGTTTTTTAAAAAAACTGGAAATTGTCATTGATACGGCTTCTCACGCTCAAGGAAATATCCTTCAAAGTCTCTTTAAAAAAACCGTATTTTCAATTTAAAGGAGTATATGTGCAGTTATTAGCTGAGTGTGAGGCTTGGTACCAAATAGATCACTATTGTCGTTTTAAAGAACTATGGTTTAAACAAAAATTAAAGCTCAAACTCGAAAACGGGATACCTTCACACGATACGATGCAAAGAGTTTTTAAACTTATCGATCCAAACAAACTTGAGGCCTCTTTAGAAGCTGGATACTAGATGTTGCAGGTTCGCCTAAAAGCGGCATCGTTAGTAGCTGGAAAGACTATAAGGTTTAGTAAACCTATGACAAAAAAGCAGCGCACATGGGAAGTGCGTGCTCTAGCAACTTAGCTCTTGTTATCGCTCAAGTAAAAACTTATGAAAAATCCAATGAATTAAAGCAACTCCCGAGCTCCTTAATCTTTTGGATGTAAGAACCTGTTAACTTGTCTCCAGAATTGCGCAATTTTGTTTAATTTTTAGCACTTTTTTGTCAAATTCCTTAAGATTTGTTTTGAGTTTACTTGATTACAAATCGTTGGAACGGGATCCTCGAAATAGCACCACCGCTACGCTATTTCTGCGTTTTTTTCTGCAAATTGCTTAAAAATTAACCAAAAAACCTGTCGGGTTATTACAAGTTGTTTCAAGCTTTGCTTGATTACAACTTGTATAACGGGA
>JAIRLR010000153.1 GCA_031259195.1 Streptococcaceae bacterium
GATGCAATCGCTTGATAAGTACAATACCGCCGTTGCAAATGCCAATGCAAACTTTAATGCTGCACAACAAAAACAACAAGATTTGCAAAATAAACTAAATCAAGCAAAAAACGATTTAAAAAATATAAATACAGAATCTGAGTCAGCAGCTCAAAGGCAAGAATTGATAGCAAAAATTGACCAACTTGAGCAAGCACTAGATGCACAAAATGATTCGCTTAATCAAGCAAAGCAAGCACTAGAAACTTCACGTTCAGATTTATCTAGTGCAAACAAAGCAATTAAACAAGCAGAAGAGAAAGTAAGCGCAACAGTAACGGCAAATTTTGATGGAATCGTCTACATTAATGAAAAAGGAAAAACTGATCCAAACCTTCCTTATGCCATAGTGGTAAGCCCGATGACTGTTATTAAAGGAACTGCTACAGAGTATGATTATAAAAAATTAAGTCTTGAGAAAAAAGTAACTATTAAAGCAAATAGTGAAAGAAAACAAATAGATGGCACAGTGACTGCAATCAATCAATTACCTGATGTGGCTACGACAACTGCTGGAGAGAGTGCTACAAATACAAGCGGTAACACTAGTAGTATCGCTAATTACTCATTTACTGTTATCCCTACAAAAAAATTACAATATGGCTATAATGTTCAGATTTTTCTGTCGCAAGATCAGCTGCAACTTCCAAGAAGTGCTGTAATCAAAGAAAAGGGAACAACTTATGTTTTTCTTTACAAGAATGGAAAAGCGCGTAAACAAAAAGTTGTGTTAAAGGAAAGTAACGGGACATATTTGGTTGAAAGTGGCGTGAAAGTTTATGATCAGATTATTTCAAACCCAGATAAAGAATTAAAAGACGGGCAAAAAGTGGCGGTGGAGGAATGATTGATCTAGTTAATATCGATAAATATTATAAAAATGAAGAAGAATCTTTGCATGTTTTAAAGGATATTAATTTTCATGTTAAAGCAGGTGAGATGATTGCCATTATGGGTCCTAGTGGCTCAGGAAAATCGACCTTGATTAACTTGCTAGGCTTTATTGATCGTAAATTTAGTGGAAATTATCTTTTTGAAGGGAAGTCTTTAGATAGCACTTCTGATGAAAGACTTTCAAAAATTCGAAATCAAGTAGTGGGGTTTGTTTTTCAAAATTTTAGTTTAATTGAAAATAATACTGTTTTTGAAAATGTCGAATTGCCACTGCTTTATGGAGGGCTTTCTCCGTCTAAAACCAAAGAGATCGTTTTAGGTGCGCTTAGCCGAGTAGGTCTTAAGGGAAAAGAAAAAAAATATCCAAAACAGTTATCTGGCGGCCAGCAACAAAGAGTAGCGATAGCTAGATCTTTGATTAATAATCCGAAATTTTTGATTGCTGATGAGCCAACAGGTGCTTTAGATACGCATACTTCAGAAGAAATCTTGCAGTTATTTAAGGATTTAAATGAAAAGGATCATGCAACCATTATTTTGGTTACTCATGATCCAGAAGTTATTCCTTATTGTCATCGTTTAATTCGAATTCGAGATGGGGCTATTATCGAAGATAAGGAGTTAGATGGATGAATTTTTATGTTAATTGGCGTACGGCATTAAAAGCTATTAATCATAATCGAAAGCGTAGTTTGCTTACAATGGTAGGGATTATTATTGGTATTGCTTCAGTTATAGCGATTTTAGCAATTGGACGAGGTTATGAAAAAGATTTAACGCAAAAAATTACAAATAGTAAATCAGATAAAGTTACTGTTCAGTTGCAATTTGAGCCTAATAATTATTATCTTTACGAGACTAACACAAAATTTTTTCAAAATTCAGACTTATTATTTTTACGTGAAGTAAAAGGAATTCAAAAGGTCGAATACACTAAACCAGAAGGAAATATTTATACCACTATTGATGTTAAAGGTAAGCAGGAAAGTAAACAAATTGAATTGGTAACAAAGTCTACTAGTAAGGTTGTAACTGGAAGAAATTTAACACTTTTAGATCAAGAGATTGAAAATAAAGTGGTAACGATAGATTCAGAATTAGCTAATGAGCTTTATGACGATAGCTTTTCAGCAGTTGGACAGATGATTGAAATTAATGGTGTATGTTTTAATATCGTTGGGGTTTTTAGTGAGTATAAATCAGATAATATATTTAATATACCTACTAATGGAAATATTCAAATACCCAAAAAAGCGTATAATCATTATTTTGCTGAAGAAAAAAATACCTCTAGTTTAACACTAACCTTAGATAAAGGTATGGATCTAGGAGTTGTTACAACAAAAGCAGTGAAAAAGTTGGAAAACGAAGGAACAATGCGTGATTTAGGTAAATATGAGGTATTTGATACAGAAAAAGCCAAACTTCAATTTAGCTCCATTTTAAGAAATGTTACTTATTTTGTTGGTGCTGTTGCTGGCATTTCTTTATTTATTGCCGGTGTTGGTGTGATGAATATGATGTATATTTCCGTATCTGAGCGAACAAAAGAGATTGGTATTCGCAGGGCAATGGGGGCTACCAAGCGTTCAATTCGCACACAGTTTTTACTAGAAGGTATTATGTTGACATTATCTGGCGGAATTGTTGGTTACCTTTTGGGAATGGGCTTAGCTTATGGAATCGGCTCTTTGCGTGGTGTTCCAATTTCTATTGATTTATTTACAATTATGCTTGCTGTAAGCGTCTCTTCTGGGATTGGGTTGATCTTTTCGGTGATGCCAGCATCTGCTGCAGCAAAGAAAGATTTGATTGATATTTTAAGATAAAAAATATGGAAAAGTTTGTTATGAAAAATACCTTACTTCTTTTAAAAATAACCCTTCAGGGTGCGCAGTTGGTCCAGTTAGGCTGCGTTTTTTTTCGTTTAAAATTTTTAAAATTTGTGTTGGCTTAAAACCTCCATTACCAATTTTTAGCAAGGTACCAACCATAATGCGGATTTGCTTATATAAAAAACCATTGCCACAA
>JAIRLR010000170.1 GCA_031259195.1 Streptococcaceae bacterium
GAGTGGAAAATATCCTTTGTGATGGCGGATATATTGGACAACCTTTTGCGGATAGAGTTAAAAATATTTTAGGTTGTTCTGTGGAGGTCGTCAAGCGCTCAGATGAACATATGTTTAAAATTATACCAAAACGTTGGGTTGTAGAACGGTGTTTTGCAAGGCTCAAGAAAGCTAGACGTATGTATAAAAATGTGGAACGAAAGCTTTCTACGAATAAGCAGATGGTGGTGCTTGCATTTTTAAGTATTCTTATAAAAAGATGAGATCGTTAACAGGTTCTTAGAACCTCGTATATTCATAATAGTCAGATAAACTTCTGACATAATTGATGTTTTCCCTATTTCATTGGTTAAACTTTTCGTAAGCATAATAGAGATCGTAAGTTTCTAGAACCTTGAAGTACTCATCTTCCTTACAACAGACGGATAATCTTCTCTTGCGACAGGATATGAATGAGCTAGATAAGACATTGTTCTTGAATTTCTAACTTGGGGTTTCGTCCAAGATAAAAGAGGATAATCACTATCTTTTCGTTCACTTTTGTTTAAAGGGACAAACTTACTCGTCAGCAATAAATTTTGCCAAACAGTATCATTTTCAATCAAGCCATAATTTTAAAATACATAACCAAGCTTTTCGCGACGCAATTTTTGAATAACCGAAAAAGTCCATTTATAAATGCCATCAATTTCCACTCTTCCCTCACTTGGACGCTCAATCAAACTAACGATATTTAATAAGGTGGTTTTCCCCACGCCACTGGGACCTGCAAAACATAAAAGTTCTCCCTCGTTGACGGTCAAATTAATATCTGAAAGCACTTGCTGCTTTTCAAAGTTTTTACTCACGTTTTCTACTTGAATCATTGCACTCCTCCTCTTCTTTTTTTCAGCAATGGAACGAAAATCACACATTCCAAAATACTTAAAATGAATATCAATTCCCAAGCGTAATTTTTCGCCATAGCCAAAACAGAACATCCAAAGATCATGTAATCAGCAATTATCCAACAGAAAAATTCTTCCATCACGATTTTGCGCCAAGAATATCCTGATAATTGTTTAAGTTGAATTCGTTTTTGATTTTTTTCATAAAGTGAATAGTTGAAACAATAAATACAAAAAATAAGCGTAACATACAAAAGGATGTTTCCTCAAAGAAGGTCGAATGCTCGCGTAAGCATCAATTGTTTTGGCAGCGTTGAAAAATCATGATGCATTAAGGCGTAATTTCCTGAATAAATCAAGGCTAGGCGATCATAATTGTTTTGGTAAAATTGTCGATAACGAAGTTGTATTTTCTTTTGGGCAGCTTTATTTTTAGCAAAAGGGTGAGCTTGGAGGCGAAATTGATAAGTTCCTTCTGCCTGTTTCCAAACTTCATTAGCACGATAGTCTTCGTAAAGTTTTTGAGTACAATCAATAATAAGAGAAAAACAGTAAGGAAACAACGCCAAGAAAATAAGAATAAATATTTTGCTGACAATCAAAAGTGGGGTAAACAATGTTTTTTCTTTGACATAAGTAGCTAATGCAGTTGATCGAATCATTTTTCGCTGCCATAAACCAATGAGAAGCATAACCATTAGTAAGAGAAAGCAGCCGCTTATGATGAATCCCAATAAAGAATAACCTAAAATTCGCACCGGCCATTGATAAAAAATACTTTTTCCAAAAATAAGCAAGCAACCCACACCGACTCCCCCAAGTAGTGCTTTTTGGAATGTTTTTATTGTATCGCATAACTGCTGTTTTCTTGAATATCCATAAAGGATTTGTAGCGATTGACGTTTGGATTGTTGAATAAAATAAAATAACAAACAATAGAGGGTAATCAAAAAGAGTGAGAAAATTGAAAAGGTTAACCCTGGATAGGATAGCATGGTTTTAAGAAATTCCCGCGTGGAATCGTTTTTTATCGTAATAGTTGAAGATAATTTTGCAGTTTGTTCAAGTTCTTTTATAAATTGCATCACATCTTTTTTTTTAGATGCCCAGATTTGATAGCCTCCGTTCAACCCTAAGTGTTTCAGTCCATCGAGGGAGTAAATTCGAACCAACTCCTGATTTGTCAACCAACGGATCTTTTCCGCACAATTTTTGGCATGATCCACTTGATTGCTAAAATAATGATTTCCGGTTAATTGGTGATTTTTTGATGAGTGAAGTCAACCATTGATGCTAACATCATTGGTGTACACTTCTTTTTCTTGTTTCGATTTATGAATGATTCTCATCATGCTGAGATGATATTTTTGAGTCAATTGTTTTAGTGCCTGCACTTTTAATGCTTGATTTTTTTTCGAGGTGGACGGATCAGTGATGAAAAGATGTGTACTTTCTTGATTGAACGCTTGAAATTCGGCAATTTCTTTTCCTAGGAGACTACTGGCAAACGCACATAAAATCATTTCTAAGCAAAGAAATAGTTGAAGAATTCGTTTCATTTTGAATCCTTTCTTTATCAATTTTTACAAAAAAAGATGGTCCAAAAAATTTAAACCCAACTCTGATTTTTTGAATTAAATTTTTTGAACTCATCTTCTCAATATAAATAAACAATTTTTAATCATCGAAGTTATAATGAGAGGATGCTGTCGAAAGTCCAACTCCCATCTCAGATCTACTCCACTGACCTCCACCTACTTACTATAGGCCCATACTTATGGTCCCCTCCACAGGCACACCAGGCATGATGCATGCGAGTAGGATGGTGGTAATGAGACCAAACATGCCAGTTAAATGGATTTCTTCGACACACATCATGATCCCACGTTCCACCACTTGCCTGTTCAACAACGGCCAAAGCGGTGATTCCTCCAGAAAAACAGAAAACAGAAAGTCCCAAGATGACTAAACACTTTTTCATAAAATGCTTTTTCATTAATTTTCCCTCCATTACTAATTTTTTATTCATGACTTAAGAATTCTATAAAATCTGTCGATTTCAGATTCAAAAAATTTTATCGTTTAGGAAAACATCATTATTTGAAAATTTATTTACAATCTAGCAACCGGATGCCCAAGTTTCATAAGAATATGATAAATAATTTTTCATTTAAGGTTATATATTCCTGTGAAAGAGAATTATTTTTGTGTTTATTTAAAAGTATTCTCCTTTATCTTTTAAAATTATTTGAAAATCTTATTTTCAAAAGGTTTTATCGAATATTATAAAAAGCATTATACGCAAAAAAATCAAAAGTAAAGAACTCGCATTGTAAAGCGTAACAGCTATATCTAAAATTTAAAATCTCACCGTTAAAATCTAATTTGTCTTTTTTTAGTTTTACACTTAACTTTGAAGAGCAAAAATCTTGCTGAACCAGAACCATCGCTGGATTTACCTTTTTTAATACGGTTAAGCTGATCCAATGAAGTTGTATCAGGATTACCAAAATTTTTAAAATCAGGAACAGAACCAATAACAGTTAGCTCTACACTCGCATCCCTAAGTATTGGTCTATTGTAATATACACGTAAATCAGTGCTTGCAGCACACTGACTATCTGTAATTTCCCTTAATACTTCAAAAACAGTGCAACTATCTGAAAATTTTTTTGGTTCGAAAGAATCGTCTACCTTCCCATCAGGAAAAAAACGAGCTAATTTAACGAGCACATCCTCGGCATGAGCTTTTTGACAAAAGCCCATAAATATTGCTGCAAATCCTACTAAAAATAAAATTTTTTTTAATTTCATAAAATAATCCCTCTTGAAAATAATATAATTAATGTAATGTGAGTATCTTAACACAGATGCAAATCAAAAGCAATACCTTGGAAAGTATGAATTCCAAGACCTGTTTGTTGGCTGATCCTTTAGCGTGAATGAAATTTTCGAGCAATTTTTGCACAATTTTAAACAAGAATGCAGATTTGGTGGTTCTACATCAAGGATTGTAAACAACGAAGTGGAAAAAAATTTATCCATAGAAAGACAAGTTAATAGATTCTTATGCCGGATGCAGGGTTCGAACCTGTGACCTACGCGTTACGAGTGCGTTGCTCTACCAACTGAGCTAATCCGGCAATTTATTAATTTTATTTTGCTAATGAGAAACCTTATTTCCCTTCAATAAAATCATGAACAGCTTTTAAAAGATCATTTTTTAAAATATACGGTTTTGGTTGAAAAACGCCAATATCAAGCAATGCCTCTTTTATACTATTTTTTGCTTCATAAATATAACCAAGTTCGGACAGTTTTTTAACAAGCTCCATTTGATGATTATCATTATGTTCACCAAATTCCATTTTTCGCGGCATCGCAATTACTTTTTTTCCTAGATGAATTGCTTTAAACAAAATCCCCGCTCCACCATGGGTAATAATCACACGAGCTTCATGCATCAGCCTCTCATACTTTTTCCCCATAAAGTATGCTTGTGTCTTCATCAACTTTGAATTAAAAGGTGTGTCCCCTGTTTGAGCATATACTTCTTCTTTTAAATCGAGCTCTTGGATCGCTTCTTCCGTTTCTTTTAAAATTCGCAAAAAAGGACTGTCCTGCGTTCCTACTAATACAAAAATCATCTTGCTACCTACAATAATTGTCCATGATACTCAGCATCTCGATAAACTTCCAACATCTCTTCCCACTGAACAAATAGCTTATCGACTTTTTTCTCGATCAAACGTCCAGCCATTGAAGTTGAAGTGACACGCGCAATCGATTCAATAAATAAAGTTTTTTTCTTAAAAAAATAAGCCAAAAAAATCATCGGCACACATGTATGAGCACCCGTTGTAATCACAACATCAGGGCGAAAAATAACAAATAGCCAAAAAGACTTTAAAATATTCCAACTAAAGATAAAAAAGTAAGAAAAAAGATGCTTGCGTGTCCCGAATTTTAAATACTGAATAGGAATTGGCAATTTTAAACTTTGAGTAGTTTCATTTTTTTCCGTCACCAATAAACTGTCATACTTTGAAAATAAATCTTGCAACTTAAGTAATTCTTCTAAATGGCCACCAGTTGAACTGATAAACATAACTTTCTTCATTAAAAAATCCTTAGTCTAGTCTATTTTGTCAAAACCGCATTGATCACATCATAATTAGCAGCTTTTAACTTATCAATAATGCTTTCATCTATCGTTAATAACTGATATTGAACAATAATATAGCCCTCACGCTCACGATCCAGCATCACTGTTGCAATATTAATTTCATTTTGTGCTAAAAAATTAGTTATATCTGCCAAAAATCCAGGTCGATCAGTATGTAAAGCAATTGATACGCGCAAACCCGGCTCACCGTACGAAGATATCTTCAAAAAAGCATCAAAAATATCTTTATCTGTAATAATGCCCACCAACTCTTCACCAGACATAACCGGCAAAACGCCAATGTTATTTTTGCGCATAATAAAAACAGCTTCTTCTAAGATCGCTTTTGGGGAGATTGTTAAAACATCCTTTACCATCATATCTGCTACTTCAGTTTTATTTAAAAGATAATTCATTTCATAAACAGAAAGACTGGTTGCTTTTGATGGAGATGCCTCTTTAATCGTGCCTTCCGTAACTAGACCGACTAGCTTGTCTTCACTGATAACAGGCAAACGATGAATATCATGTTGCTTCATCAATTTAGAAGCAGCATAAACTTTTATTGATGGCGGAACTGAAATCACTTCTTTGGTCATCCATTTTTTTATCGACATATCCTATCCTCCCAAATAAGCCTTCCGCACTTGTGCACTTTCAAGTAATTCATGCCCCTTGCCAGAAAGCACTAACTTGCCAGTCTCTAGCACATATCCACGATCAGCAATCGATAACGCCATATTAGCATTTTGCTCAATCAATAAAATGGTCATTCCCTGTTTTTGCAAATCCTCAATAATCTGAAAAATCTCTTTGATAAAAATGGGGGCTAGTCCCATCGATGGTTCATCCAACAACAG
>JAIRLR010000175.1 GCA_031259195.1 Streptococcaceae bacterium
ATGTTGTTGCAGAAGATATGGGCAATTTTTATCGAGTACCTGCGGATAATCGAGACTTGAATTATGACAAGTATTTTGAAAAAGGAAATAACAGGTTGTCCGATGAGAGAGAGTATAATTCGGATAATACCAGGCGTTTGACGGTGGAGCAGATTAAAGAGAAATTGCTTGAACTTGAGTATGTGAGAAATGAATTGACAAAATGGAGAATTTAGATGTTTAAAGTATTAGTATTGGGATCTAATGGTATGGCAGGACACGTTATAGTTTTATATTTGAAAGAACAGGGTCATGATGTATATGGTTTTGCTCGTAATGCTACCAAAGTTCTTGATCAGTACTACATTGAGGATGTTAAAAATTTTTCATATTTAAAGCAAAATATTAATGAACAAGGTTTTGGTTTTATTATTAATGCAGTTGGTTTATTAAATCAATTTGCAGATGTTAATAAAGATCAAGCTGTACTTATTAATAGTTATTTACCACAATATCTTAAACAATTAACTCAAAATATGAACGCTAAAATTATTCAAATAAGTACGGACTGCGTTTTTTCTGGAAAAAAAGGTGGATACAAAGTTGATGATTTACGAGATGGAGAATCGTTTTATGATTTGAGTAAGATATTAGGTGAAATTGATGATGATAAAAATTTAACATTTAGAACTTCAATTGTTGGCCCTGATATAAAAAAAGAAGGCATAGGATTGTTTAATTGGTTCATGAAACAGGAAGGGACAATTAAAGGTTATAATCGTGTTTATTGGTCTGGTATTACAACCATTACATTGGCTAAAGCAATTGATAAAGCCATTAAGTGCGGATTAACTGGGATATACCAATTAACTAATAATGAAAAAATTTCTAAATATGAATTGCTAAAATTATTTAATGAGTATTTTAAAGACAATAATATTTCTATTTTAAAGGATAATACAATACAGAGTGATAAATCTTTAATTAATGAACGAAAAGATTTTAACTTTATTGTTCCAAGTTACAGAGATATGGTTGAGGAAATGCATGAGTGGATACTATCACATAATATTTATAATTACCGTTTGGAGGTCTAACTGTTGAAGAAGTTAAAAGTGATGACGATTGTTGGCACGCGTCCAGAGATTATTCGTTTGTCAGAAGTGATTAAAAAATGTGATCGATATTTTGAACACATTTTAGTGCATACGGGGCAGAACTATGACTATGAGTTAAATCAGATTTTTTTTGAGAAATTAAACTTACGAGAGCCAGATTACTATTTGAATGCAGCTGGTCAAAATTTAGGCGAGACGATTGGAAATATTATTGCAAAGTCCTATAAATTGATTTCGGAAGTCCAACCTGATGCTTTGTTGATTCTTGGAGATACAAATTCGGCATTATCGGCAATTTCTGCCAAGCGATTAAAAGTGCCGATTTTTCATATGGAAGCAGGGAATCGGTGTTTTGATGAAAATTTACCGGAAGAGACGAATCGCAAAATAGTTGACCATATTGCAGATGTAAATTTGTGTTATAGTGAGCATGCGAGAAGGTATTTGAATGCTGAAGGTGTTGCAAAGGAGAGAACGTATGTTACAGGTTCGCCAATGGCTGAGGTGTTGTCGGCGAACTTAGATGAGATCAAAAAGAGTAAAGTGTTGGAGCAGCTTGATTTAGAGGAAAATAAGTATATTTTACTTTCCGCACATCGTGAAGAAAATATTGATGATGAGAAAAACTTTTTTGAGCTGATGAATGCAGTAAATGCGATGGCAGAGAGTTATGAGTTGCCAATTATTTATAGTACTCATCCGAGAAGTGCAAAATTTATCGCGAAGAGAAATTTTAAATTTCATCCGTTGGTTCGCACTTTAAAGCCGTTTGGCTTTTTGGACTATAATCAGTTACAATTGAATGCAAATTGTGTGGTTTCGGATAGTGGCACGCTTCCAGAAGAGGCGTCGTACTTTCGCTGCTTTCCAGCAGTTTGTATTCGCACGAGTACGGAAAGACCGGAAGCGATTGACAAGGGGAATTTTATTATTGGTGGAATTTTGAAGGAGAGTATTTTGCAGTCAGTTGAGATGGCGATTAAGATGAATGAAGTTCGCGATTTTGGTGTACCTGTTCCTGATTATGTCGATGAAAACGTGAGTACGAAGGTTGTGAAAATAATTCAAAGTTATACGGGAATTGTGAATCGTGTGGTGTGGAGGAAGAGTTAGTTGGCGGAAAGAGAGTATCAAGTTTGTACGAATTGTGTGATGGATACGTCGGATTCTCAGATTGTGTTTGATGAGAATGGTCGTTGTGATCATTGCAAAAATTTTTATAAAAATATTCTTCCCAATTGGCATCCAGATGAACAAGGAGAAGCTGAGTTAAATGAGATTGTAGTGAAGATTAAAGCTTATGGGAAGGGCAAAAAGTATGATTGTATTATTGGGTTAAGTGGTGGCGTGGATAGCTCATACCTTGCTTATTATGCGGTGAGAAAGTTAGGTTTAAAACCCTTATTTTTTGCCGTAGATACGGGATGGACGTTGAATGTAGCGGTAGAGAATATTGAAAAAATTGTAAAGGGATTAAATGCTTCTTTATATACAGAAATTGTTAATTGGAATGAGATGAGGGATTTGCAGTTAGCTTATTTTAAGGCACAGGTTCCTTATCAGGATACTCCGCAGGATCATGTAATCTTTGCTTCTTTGTATAAATATGCAGTGAAAAATAAAATTAAATATGTTTTGACTGGAGGGAATCATTCAACCGAATGTATTCGAGAACCGAATGAGTGGGTTTATTGTAGTGATTTGATGCAGATAAAAGATATTCATAAAAAACATGGGAAGAGTTATTTGAAAACTTTGCCTTTGTGTGGAATGTTTAAATACCGTTTATTTTATCGATATTTTAAAGGAATGAAGGTTGTAAAACCATTGGATTTGATTCCTTATACAAAAGAGAAAGCGATCAAAACGTTGCAAGATGAATTTGATTGGCAACCGTATGAACAAAAACATTTTGAAAGTTTGTTTACAAGGTTTTATGAAGGTTATTGGTTAATAAAAAAATTTGGTTATGATAAGCGTCGCGCATATTTTTCAAGCTTGATTGTTACTGGGCAAAAGACACGTGAAGAGGCGTTGGAAGAGTTAAAATCTCCGCCATATAGTGAAAAACAAGCAACGGAAGATTTAGAGTATGTTGCGAAAAAATTAAGTTTGACGAAAGATGAATTTGTGAAGTTAATGGATCAACCGAATAAGACTTGGAAAGATTATAAAAACAGTTTTTGGATGATTAGCTTAGCGATTAAAATGGCGAGAATACTTGGTTTAGAGAGAAAACAATACAGATGAAAAAAGTAGCTGTTATTAATTATGGAATAGGAAATATCGGCTCAATCATCAATATGTGTAAAAAAATCGACGTGGAAACTATCGAGGTGCAGAATGCAGATGATTTGAAGCAAGCAGAACGAATCATTTTGCCAGGAGTTGGTTCTTTTGATCATGGAATGAGCAAATTGCATGAATTAGGTTTGGATGAAGCAATTAAGAAAGCGGTATTGGTAGATAAAAAACCATTATTGGGAATTTGTTTAGGGATGCAATTGTTGGGGAATAAAAGTGAAGAAGGTCGATGGTCAGGATTAGGCTTGATTGATTTTCATTGTAAAAAATTTAAATTTGACAATGATTTAGAGTTAAAAATTCCTCATATGGGTTGGGATGTTGTTGAGTTTAACAAAGATGATGATGTTTTGTTAAGTGATATAAAGAATCAGCAACGTTATTATTTTGTCCATTCTTATTATGCGGTTTGCGAAAAGGAAGAAAATTGTTTGATGACTTGTGATTATGAAAAGAAGTTCGTGGCAGTGGTGAAAAAAAATAACATTTATGGCGTTCAGTTCCATCCAGAAAAAAGTCATCAGTTTGGCATGAAGTTATTGAAAAATTTTGTTGAGAAGGTATAGTATGTATTATAGACCGAGAGTGATTCCGTGTTTATCGATAGTTGGGCAAGATTTGGTGAAGACAGTAAAGTTTCAAAATCCAAGATACCTAGGAGATCCAATTAATGCGGTAAAAATTTTTAATGGTAAAGGTGTGGATGAGCTTTGTATTCTAGATATTGAAGCATCAAAAAATCGGAGAGCGCCAAATATGGATTATATTAAGCAAATTGCAAGCGAAGCGTTTATGCCACTTAGTTATGGCGGAGGTATCACTAAT
>JAIRLR010000101.1 GCA_031259195.1 Streptococcaceae bacterium
TAGGCGAGAGGTTGAGCCCGTTATTGCTTCTAGAAAAGATCCTGAGCAAGCTTTAAAGAGTGCTGAAAAAACTGAAGAGTACACGGAAGCTTCTGGTGGCTCATCAGTTTCAAGTGATGGTGATGCAGATCCATTAGATCAATTAAAAGCGTTACGAAAACATGCGCAGCAGATATTAAAAGAAGTGTAAAAAAACTGTGTGGGCACGTTTTATATGAGCTACTATGCAGTTTTTTGTATTAAACCTCCTCGGAAATTAGAAAGCAACGAGATTTTAGATCCGTTTTAAGAGCATGTTAACGATCTCCATAATTGTGACTTTTCTGGTAATTTTTTGCCTTTCTTCGTCAAAAAGCCTCGATTTAGCACCGCTAAACTTACGTTTTTTTCCTAGAAATGCACAAAAATTTCTCAAAAAATCCATCGCTAGAAAATGATAGACAGGTTCTAATGTAAAATAAGCGTTAGTAAAGTCTTGTTAAGATTCGCACCAGAAAGGACTAAAAATATGAACGACAAACTCTTTCAACGCATTAAAGAATTAACGCAGATGCAAGCAACTTCCGGTAACGAACAAAATGTCCGCGACTATTTGCGTGAATGCATAACCTCTCTTGTGGATGAAGTTACAACAGATGGCCTTGGTGGTATCTTTGGTATTCGCCATCACCAAAACAAAGAAGCTCCACGTGTGATGGTGGCTGCTCATATGGATGAAGTTGGCTTTATTATGCTAAAAAATATGCACGAGTTTTTATTAGATATGGCACATACGCATAATATCCCTTATCAATACTACGTTTCAAAAGGCAATACAGATGCTAGCGCTGCTCATCTTAAAAATAACGGCGTTCCGTCTTCAGTGATCGGGGTTGTGGCGCGTTATATTCACTCACATCAAACACTCTTTAATATCACCGACTTTGAAGCCGCACAAGAATTATTAGTCCAAGTCATTAAAAGTCTGGATAAAAGCACTGTGGACACTATCTATGGAAGATAAGAACTTGATTCATCTACTTTTACAACTTTAGCTTTTGCAATCCCATCAACATAGTGAAGCAAGAGCTCTTCGTCTTTTTTTAATGTTTTGACACTGTTTACAACAGCATGCTCAGTGCTTGTTGTGTAAGCAAAGCCTCTACCCATGATTTTAAGCGGACTTAGTAAGTTTAATGCTTGTATGGCATTTTGGACTTTGATTTCTTGGATTTGCATATAGCGACTTATCCCTTTATGCAAAGCTTGCGCCTGAAAGGATATTTTTTGTTTAGCAAGAGTTAGCTGTTTTTCTGGGCTTTTTTCTTTTAGTGTAGAGCGAAGTTGCAATACATGCTTTTGTTCTTTTTGCAAACGATCTTTGGTCAATATAATTAAGCGTTGTGTTACTTGATCTAAGCGGATCGCATTTTTTTCGTACAAACGATGTGGTTGCTTAAAAATATATGATTTTTGCACACGAGTTAGGCGTTCCTGCTTTTGTTTTAAAAAATTTACAGTATATGTAGATAAAAGCTGACGTTTTTGTTGTAGGTACACCAGCAAATCTGTTAAGACTGGCGTTGCTAACTCTGCAGCTGCTGTAGGCGTTGCCGCACGCATATCAGCGACTAAGTCTGCAAGTGTTGTATCCGTTTCATGACCAACTGACGAAATAATCGGTGTCTTTGCCTCAAAAATGGCTCGTACAACACCTTCTTCATTAAAGCTCCATAAATCTTCAATTGATCCGCCACCACGACCAATAATCATGGTGTCAAAGTGGCCTAACTCTTCAACCCATTTAATATTGGCAACAATGGAAGCAGCAGACTCTTGCCCTTGCACAATGGTTGAGAATAAAACAATTTGGGCAATTGGATAGCGTCTGCGCACCGTTGTAATAATATCGCGAATGACTGCGCCACTTGGACTGGTTAAGACCGCAATCCGCTTAGGAAAACGCGGGATAGCTTGTTTATATTCTGCTTTAAATAAACCTTCTTGACTTAGCTTTTCTTGCAACTGACGAAAAGCTTCAAAAAGAGCGCCTTTACCATCTGGCTCCATATGTTCAATAATGATCGAATAACTTCCGCTAAGCTCATAAACGCTCACACGACCAACTACTAAAACCTTCATTCCTTTTTCGGGTTGAAATTTCAGTTTGGCAAAAATTCCCGCCCACATCGTCGCACCAATAACAGCTTTCTCATCTTTCAAACTAAAATACTGATGCTTTGGGCGCAAACGAAAATTAGAAATCTCACCTGTTAAAAAAACACGATCTAAATAAGGATCTTTATCAAACTTGGTTTTGATATATTTTGTTAAAGTGCTAACAGTTAAATATTGTTGTTGAGTCAAAAAATTCACCTGTTTCTTAAAATTTACAAAAAAGTACTATGAAACACGAGATCTTCACATAAAACATATTCTAAAACAAATTACATGGAATAACGTTATTCACATCATCAATGGGCACAACTTCTTCTATCATACAGAAATGCCGCTATCCCCCTGTTTAATATTGGCTTTGTCAAAGACATTAAACTTTCTTACTTCTTGACGTTTTGGATTAGCTGAAAGTTTTATTTCAAACGGATGAATAAACTGCCCTTCTTCAACTAGCAGATCAATTTCTTTTTTATTTGCATCCCGATAATAGGTCAAATTTGCTTTGGTTTTGCCATATGAATAAGCGCGCACCAATTGCATAACGACAAAATTTTCAAAATAACTGCCATTTTTGGCGCCCGTTCGCAAAATATCTGGTGTCAACCACATTGATAAATGCGCACACAATCCCGTATCACAGAAATATAACTTTGGTGTTTTGTTCAGACGTTTCAACTCATTGTTAGCATATGGCTTAAGCAAATAAGTGACGCCCAAACTTTCCAAAAGACGTAGCCATTCTTTTGCAGTTGGTTGGGATATATCCGCTGCATCTGCTAAATTTTTATAACTCACTTGTTCGCTGACTAGTGCGGCACAAGCTGTTAAAAGTTTGCCGAATTTTAATGAATTTGTTATCCCACCAAGTTCAAAAGCGTCCCGCATTAAATACGTATTGATATACGCATCAAAGTAATCTGCACGCACTTCCTCGTCCACAGTTTGTATTTCTGGCATCCCGCCACGCCATATATAATTAAAAACATCTAAGATATTGTTTGGCTTCGCTAATTTTTGTCGCTGTTTAAAAGAAGCAAGAGAATAAGTTAATTCATTTTCAAAGTGAATATCTGCAAGTTCGTTCATTGATAAGCTATACAATTGCAAAATCCCGATGCGTCCTGCCAAGGACTCCTGAATGTTTTTGATCATCGAATACTGTTGCGATCTTGTCAGTCAAAATAAGCCTTTTTCTTCGCTTTGATCGACCATCAGTTTAATTTGCGAAAATAACTCAGGAGCATATTGAACTTCATCAATAATTATTGGTGGCTGATATTGTTGAAAAAACAATTTGGGATCATTTTTGGCTAATTCTCGAGCATTTATATCATCTAGTGTGACATATGTTCGCTTGCTCTTATTCGCTAAACGCTTCAACATGGTTATTTTGCCAACTTGACGCGCCCCAGTGACTAATACCACTTTGAAAAAGTCATTCATTTTTAAGAATTTTCGTTCTAAATCTCGTCTAATATATGCCATTAACATCACCTAATTTATGATAAAATAAAATGCGTTTTATACTCTTCTTTCTGCCGCAATTACAGTTTGTTCCATTAACATTGCTCGCGTCATCGGACCGACTCCACCTGGGGTGGGAGTAATAAAGCTAACGACTTGATCCATTTCTTCTGTTTTTGCGTCTCCGACAAATTTGCCATTTTCCAAGTGATTCATCCCAGCATCAATAATGACTGCTCCTTTTTTGACAAAGTCCTTTGTAACAAAGTGCGCGCGACCAATAGCTACAACTAAAATATCAGCACGTCTAGCCACTTCCGGCAGGTTTTGCGTGCGCGAGTGCGCAACTGTTACCGTTGCATTAGCCATTGTTAAAAGATTGGCCATTGGCTTGCCAACAATATTAGAGCGACCAATTACCACAGCTTCTTTGCCTGATAAGTCAAGATTGTACTCCTCAAACATGCGCATAACTCCAAAAGGCGTGCAAGGAATCATCAGCGGATCGCCCATAAATAAACGCCCCATATTAACAGGATGAAAGCCATCCACATCTTTTTGAGGATCGATCGCTAGGGTTATAACTTCTTTATCAATATGTTTTGGCAAAGGGAGTTGGACCAATAGTCCATGAATTTTTTCATCATTATTATAGTTTTTAACTTTTTCAAGTAGCTCTTCTTGAGAAATAGTTGCGGGAACACGATCAATAATGGAGTGAAATCCTAAGGACTTTGCATCTTTTTCTTTACCGCGAACATAGATTTGACTGGCCGGATTCTCTCCGACTAAGATTACAGCCAAACCAGGCGTGATCCCTTTATTTTTTAAATCTGCTACTCGCTGTTTGAGAGCTTCTTTGGTTTTTGTTGCTAGTGCTTTACCATCGATCATCTTCGCCAATTTTTTCTATTCCTTCCTTTTGGAAAATTTGGGTTAAGTAACATTTTTTAAAGCATAGCATATAAAATTTTGCGGCGACAGTTTTCGATCTTTTACAATGGTAATTCAGCCTTTAGGTCAATAGTTTTTTATTTATGCGGCTTTTATAATTAATTTAGAATTAATTCTCAACATTAGACCTCTTGCGAAACTAGGACATGATTAAAAATTGTGTTCAATTTTTTCCTGAGATAAGGAAAAAAACGCAAGAATAGTGGGTGCTATTGCGAGGCTTTTTGACGAAATATC
>JAIRLR010000176.1 GCA_031259195.1 Streptococcaceae bacterium
CTTTTCTACTCCATCAATCCCGTCCATCGTCACTGAAATCGTTTTTTCAAGGTAATAGCCATATTCCTTAAAAATATCCTGCAGTCCATCATATAAAGTTTTGCCTTGCTTTTTATAAAAAGCAGCTACTTCTGCCGTTAATAACAACGCCTGAATAGCATCCTTATCGCGCACAAAAGGTTTTACTAAATAACCATAAGACTCTTCAAAACCAAAGATATATTCATACGAGTTTGCCTCCTCAAACTCTTGAATTTTTTCGGCAATAAACTTAAAACCCGTTAAAACATTGAATACAGGGACACCATAAGATTCAGCAATCTTCGTCACTAACTCTGAAGTCACAATCGATTTCAAAATAGCAGCATTTTTTGGTAATGTTCCTTTTTGCTTATGTGCTTCCAAAACATACTTTGCCAAAATAGCGCCAATCTGATTGCCTGTCAGTACTTGATATTTGCCGTTTGGCATACGCACGGCCACACCTAAACGATCAGCATCCGGATCCGTTGCCACCAAAACATCGGCATTAACCTTCTCACCTAACCTAATCGCTAACTCAAACGCCGACTCCTCTTCTGGATTTGGCGATTTCACTGTTGAAAAATTGCCATCAGGAACCGCTTGCTCCTCTACGAGCAAAACTGAAGTAAAACCAGCTTGCATCAATGCACGTCGTCCAAGCATCTCTCCTGTTCCATGAAGAGGCGTATAAACTAACTTCAAGTCTTTGCCAACTTCATCAATCAGCTCTTGATTCAAAGTCACTCCTTTTACCAACTCAAGATACTTACTATCAAGATCCTCCCCAATAATTTTAATCAAGCCTTTTTCTTTCGCTTGCTTTTCATCCGCAACGGAAATTTTTAAAGGGTTCTCAATCGAACGCACATATCTCGTCAAAGCATCTGCATCGTAAGGCGGCATTTGTCCGCCATCTTCTCCGTAAACTTTATAACCATTGTACTTAGCAGGATTATGAGAGGCCGTAATCATAATCCCAGCTACAGCTTTAAGTTCACGAACGGTAAAAGATAGCTCGGGTGTTGGTCGCAAGCCTTCAAAAACAAATGAAGGAATATCGTGATTGGCTAAAACCTTTGCTGCCTCCATGGCAAACTCCGGTGAAAAATTGCGAGAGTCATATGCAATAGCTACGCCCTGCTTCTTTTTCTCGCCTTTAGAGTCAAGTAAACGTGCTAACCCTTCTGTTGCTTGGCGCACGGTGTAAATATTCATCCGGTTAATTCCAGCACCCAAAACACCACGCATACCAGCCGTTCCAAACTCTAATGGTGCGTAAAAAGCGTCTTTTAAAGCTTCTTCATCTCCTTGTAATGAAAGCAGCTCTTCCTTCAATGATCTCTCTAACGTTGACTCTTTAGACCAAACTAAATAAGTATCTTTCCAAGACATAGCTAAATCTCCTCTTTTATAAACTAAAACGCTTAAATTTCATAACAAAACAAGACCAAGTCCAAGAATAAAACAAACAGCCAATAAAATGGTCGTCATTTGTTTAGTTTTACTAAAGTTGGCAAAATTTTTAAAATAACTTCGTAAAGTAAAAAATAAATAAACTGTTAAAAACAAGTTTGCTGTTATCATCCAGAACAGCGATCTTGCCTTACAAATACCTAAAATATCATATAAAAGCAATACCGCCTCACCGCTCACTGCGATAAAATAAAAGTGGCTCAGTTGTTGATAAAGATGACTGAACCGACTTTCATTCTGTATAATCATAACAATTGACCATAAAATAATAGCATAAAGTAAAATGGTAACAAGCGGTTCAAATAAACGAAATCCGGCAGTTATGTAACTACTAATTTTAGCGACTTTAACCAAATTTTGATCTTTATTACCTTTTAAAGATTGTTCAATAATTATATTTTCATTCAATTTAACTGTGACTAAAGAAAGTGTAGCCAAAATTAAGCCATAAATAAAATTTAATTTCATAAAATGTTTTTTTAAATAGATAAGCATAATCTTGCTCCTTAAAGTTGTTCTTCCAAATTGTTTCCATAATTAAGAGCCTGTTAATATAATAAAATTTTATAGGAAACTTTCGTTTCAATAGAAGCGGCTATTATCAATAAAAAAATCATTAAGGATACCCTTAATGAAAATGATAAAAAATCAAATTTTTCTTTTTTATTTTCAATATTTTTAATAATAAAAGTTATAATGCTCATCATTATCTTAAACGAAACAATAAAAGCTAATAATTCAAACACTCCATGGGGAACAATAACAAGTACCTTCCAAGCAGAAGTTACTTGAAGAAGAGTAAATACAATCGCAAAAACCATAAAAACGTTAATAAATAAGATAATAAAAGATAAAATGCCAAATGTGAAACCACCTAAAATTATCGACAATTGGATAAAAAAATTATGATTCAATAATTCAAAAAATGACTTATGATCGACACCTTTAATCAAAGTTCTACAAAAATTTTTTTGTAAAAACCAAGCTAATAATATCGCCATAGCAGAAGTTCCTAAAAACAAAATCTTTTCTATTTTTGATAACCTAAATGTGTCTAAAATAATTTTCCAAATAATTTTGTACTTCTGCTGCTGCTTCTCCTTGAATCTCTTCAATATTTAATCCATCCTTTATTAAAATGATTTTTTCGCAAAGATTAGCTACAAAATCTAATATATGAGAAGAAAATAATACACACCCGCCACCTTTAGCAAAATCACGAATCTTATCTTGAAAAATCAAAATTTGCTTTGGATCTAAACCCGTAAACGGTTCATCAATTATTAAAAATTCTGGTTGATGCATGGTGACTATAAGAAAATAAAATTTTTGCTTTAAGCCAGTAGAAAGTGAATAAACAGAATCATTTCGTCGTTCCCATAAACCAATGTCTTTTAAAAGCTTTTGCAAATACTCTATTGTTAAATTTAAATGGCGGATACTACAAACAAAGAAAAGATTTTCATAGAGAGATAAATATTCGTATAGTTCAAAATTAGTTGGCAGGTAACTAATTTTATTTTTTCGGTCATTAATTGTTATCTTCTTGCCGTCGACGAAAAGATCTCCACTTTTATTTTTTTCAAGACCAGCAATTAAATTTAGAAGTGTCGACTTCCCTGCCCCATTTTCGCCAACTAAACCAACAATTTCACCCTTGTTTAACTGAAAACTAAAATTTTGAATAGCAAAATCACTTTTTTTATAATGGAAATTAACTTTATCCATCTTAAAACTATCCATAATGCTCAGTCTCCTTTAAAATAAAACGAGCTAATTTAGTGAAAATAAAGATACTTAATGCAACTAAAGAAGAACTAATAAAAATTTTAGTAATGTTATGAATTGAAGTATTTAAAAGTTTGAGCAAAATACCCCATAATATATAACCAAAAATGCATGGAATGATAAGAATTATTCTTCGAAATTTCATTGGTAATTTTTGCACTATTTTTTGAAAAATAACCGAAGTATAAAAAAAACAATAGGACTCTCCTAAAGATAATAAAATAGAAAAGTAGAGCAAAACGAAGGAGTAGTGATTACTAAATAATTCTAAAAAGCAAATAATTAATAAAAATAAAATCATAAGAATATTATGTATTTTTAGTTTTCCTAAGTATCTTTCTTGGATATACTCTCCTAAAAAACGCAAATTGTGCATTTTTTTCTTACTTATTTCTGTTAAAGGGAAAAAACAATAATGATCAAAGATCGAAACTTGAAATAGCATTGTTCCAAATTGAATAGCGTATAAAATAACCTTGTATTGAGGTTGTGAGAATTTATGATTCATATTTAAGGCTAACCACATAACATAAACACCAAAGCCTGCTACAATCAAAATGGCAAATATGTCATTTACAATCGGTATTCCCATTTCATATAAACTTATTTTTAACTCAAGCATCAATTTTTGTAAAAAAATAAAGTTATAATTTCTCGAATGCGTGTATTTTTTAATTAAATTAGCAGATATACGCAAAAAAAGAAAAGAAAAAGATATTAGTAAAATCACTTTAATATTGTTTAAAAACAATAAGATACCTATTAAAATTGCAGAGTAATCCAAATAATGATCAATGCCTGATAAAAAATAAGTAGTTTTTTTCTTTTTAATAAGATAATTAAGAAGGCAAATTCTTCCACTAATAAATACAAGAAGTAAAGCTAAAACAATAAAAATATTTGAAATGGCCTTCATCTTATATATCAAACCCATAAGGAGTAGTAAGGTTCCCAAAAATTTGTAAACATTTAACTTTAAATCAAATATTATTAATAATAAAATTTGAGAGATTCCAAGTGTTTTTAATGAGGGAAATAGAAAGCTAATACTAATTTTATTAATACTAGCTCCTAAATTAAAGACTAAAAAAGTAGCACTATACAATACAAGACAAAGCCACATAATTTCAAAGGGAATACACCACATAGTTAATAAAAAAACAATAAATGGATTCAAAAAACAAGTAAAGAATAATTCTCCAATCCAAGGTAAAAGAAAAAGCTTATTTGTTTTTCGTATATCTTCTTTAAAAAAATACTTTAAAAGGGTTACAAAATCTGCAATCATTCTAGTTATCAAACCTTTACATTGAAATTCCCACTTTCATTCCATAGCGTCTAATAAAAACACCGGCTGCAGCACCAATACCGCCTAATCCTATTCCAGCTAAAAAAGCCACTACTCCCGCTGCGTTAACGGCTGTTGACAAGCAACTAACAGCCCATTGTGGAATTTGCGGATAAGTAGCAATTAAATGAGTAACGTCCAAACAAAAAAGACCTCGACTAATTGCAAACAAACTCATTGTTATCGACAATAAAGTACCTAATCCTATTAACTGATTTTTATAATTTTTTTTCATTTATTCCACGCCTCCGATTTCTAAAATAAAACAACTTTATTTTAGTATATTTATTACGACTTATAAATTTCTGTAAATTATTTTCACATATTTAACATTCTAGATATTTTTTGAAGACTAAACAATTAATCTTTGGTTTAATAACACAACAATTTTCTCTTTTCTTCATCCGTAATTAATAGACCTCTTGCGAAACTAGGACACAATTTTTAATCATGTCCTAGTTTCGCAAGAGGTCTATTAAGTATAGAGCGTGCATTTTTCAATCAAACGAGCCAACAGTGATAAAGCATAACAAATAATAAAATATCCTATCGCTAAAGCTGCAAACATTGGCAAAACATAGTTAGAATTCTGCCCATAAATAATCTGGGTTTGATGTGTAAACTCTGGTAAAGTGATAATCACCGTTAAAGATGTGTCTTTAATTAACGAAATAAACTGACTAACAATTGCTGGAATCATCATTTTATATGCTTGTGAAATAATAATAATGCGCATCGTTTCAATAAAACTTAATCCTGTTGAAAGCCCAGCCTCCATTTGTCCCTTAGACACCGCATTTAATCCTGCACGAATAATTTCTGATAGCATTGCTGATTCAAAAATTGTCAAAGCAAGCACTGCTGACCAAAAAAGATTTAACCGCACACCTAAAACTTGCGGCAGAGCGAAATAAGTTAAGAAAATAATCAACAACAACGGCAAATTACGAATAACATCAATCAATACACCTAAAATTTTGCTAAAAACAGGAATCTTCCAAAAACGTAACACTCCCAAAATAGAGCCAATTAAAAAACTCAGCAAAATAGACGCAATCGATACCTCAACAGTTACTTTTAAGCCCATTAACAAAAAACGAAGATTTAACCAACTAAAAACTTCCATAATTTCACCCCTCACTTAGAGCCTGTTAACTTGTCTCTTTATTAGACCTCTTGCGAAACTAGGACATGATTAAAAATTGTGTTCAATTTTTTCCTGAGATAAGGAAAAAAACGCAAGAATAGTGGGTGCTATTGCGAGGCTTTTTGACGAAATATCAGG
>JAIRLR010000180.1 GCA_031259195.1 Streptococcaceae bacterium
CCTGATATTTCGTCAAAAAGCCTCGCAATAGCACCACTATTTCTACGTTTTTTTCCTTATCTCAGGAAAAAATTGAACACAATTTTTAATCATGTCCTAGTTTCGCAAGAGGTCTATTACCTAAAAGCTTATGCTTAAGCCTAAAAATGCATAAAAATTTCTCAAAAAAAACCTGGCAAGTTTAAAAGTTGTTTTGAGCTTAATTGATTACAAACTTGGTAAACGGGGTTCATCAATAGACAGACAAGTTAACAGGTTCTTAAATGTTTTTAAGTTATTGCGCTTGCTTTACTTTTTTGTTTAAATAAAGTTTGAAAATATAAATTGTTCAGAATTTTAGAGAGTCAAACATCGCTGAAAGTTTGAGTAAGTTAAAAACAATTTACCACTTCGTGTAAAATTTCGTAGGAAATGACGAAACGCCTAGCGAGCGTTATTCGTAAATGAGAAAACGGGAACCCGTTTTAAAATTCAGGTGGAACCACGAGTGATTCGTCCTGCTGTGCATTTTTGGTGTACAACAAGACGGATCATTTTTTATTTGCAGAAAGGAATGAGGAGAGTGTCAGAGATTAAAGTTACTTTTCCAGATGGAGCGGTTAAGGAGTTTGTTGCAGGGGTAACTGTATTAGAAATTGCCAAAGGCATTAGCAAATCGTTGGCAAAAAAAGCATTGGCGGGAAAGTGGAATAAAGAGTTGATTGATGTAAGTCGTTCACTAGAAGAAGACGGGAAGCTAGAGATTATAACGTCTGATCACGAAGAGGCATTGTTTGTTTTGCGTCATTCTGCAGCGCACTTATTTGCGCATGCGGCCATGCGTTTATTTCCCAAAATTCATTTTGGTGTAGGGCCAGCGATTGAAAACGGTTTTTACTATGATACCGATCACGAAGAGCATCAGATCAACGAGGAAGATTTGCCAAAAATTGAAGAAGAGATGATGAAGATTGTAAAGGAAAATCTTACGATTGTTCGTAAAGAAGTTTCTCGAGAAGAAGCGCTTAAGATTTTCAAAGACGATCCTTATAAAGTGGAGTTAATTAATGACTTGCCTGCAGACGAGCGCTTGACAGTTTATTCACAAGGAGATTTTTCTGATCTTTGTCGTGGAGTGCATGTACCTTCTACGGGTCGAATTCAGGTGTTTAAGTTGTTAAACGTTGCTGGAGCGTATTGGCGCGGGAATGCGAATCGCCCGATGATGCAGCGGGTGTATGGAACGGCCTTTTTTGATAAGAAGGAATTGAAAGCACTCTTGAAAGTACGCGAGGAAGCCAAAGAGCGTGATCATCGTAAACTAGGAAAAGAACTCGATTTATTCATGATCTCTAAAGATGTTGGTAGTGGCTTACCGTTTTGGTTGCCCAATGGAGCGACCATTCGGCGGACGATTGAGCGTTATATTACTGATCAAGAACTGAAGCGTGGATATGAGCATGTTTATACGCCTGTGATGGCTGATGTCAACTTGTATAAAACGTCCGGTCACTGGGATCATTATCATGAAGATATGTTTCCACCAATGGATATGGGAGCTGGTGAGCAGCTGGTTTTGCGTCCGATGAACTGTCCTCATCATATTCAGATTTATAAAAATTATGTTCGCTCGTATCGTGAACTGCCGATTCGCATTGCTGAACTTGGAATGCAACATCGTTATGAAAAGTCAGGAGCATTATCTGGTTTGCAACGCGTGCGGGAGATGACGCTTAATGATGGGCATATTTTTGTGCGTTTCGATCAGATTAAAGAGGAGTTTAAGCGGGCATTGACGTTAATGATGGATGTTTACCGTGATTTTAATATTACGAATTACCGCTTTCGTTTAAGTTATCGTAATTCTTGCGATAAGGAGAAGTATTACGATGATGATGCAATGTGGGAGAATGCGCAAGAAATGCTTAAAGGGGCAATGGACGAACTTAAGCTTGCTTATTTTGAAGCAGAAGGAGAAGCGGCCTTTTACGGTCCCAAACTGGATGTGCAAGTAAAAACAGCTTTGGGTAATGAAGAAACGCTTTCAACCATTCAGCTTGACTTCTTGCTGCCAGAAAAATTTGATTTGCACTATATTGGTGAAGATGGTGAAGAACATCGCCCAGTGATGGTACATCGCGGAATTGTATCAACCATGGAGCGTTTTGTGGCTTATTTGATTGAAGTGTATAAAGGCGCTTTTCCAACTTGGTTAGCTCCTGTGCAAGTTAGTGTGATTCCTGTTTCTGGTGAAGCGCATCTGAACTACGCATGGGAAGTTGGTGATGCATTGAAAGACATAGGGGTGCGCGTAGAAGTCGATGAGCGCAATGAGAAAATGGGTTATAAAATCCGTCAATCACAAACGAAAAAAATTCCTTATCAGCTAGTGGTGGGAGATGCGGAAATGTCTGAAAAAGCAGTAAATGTTCGACGCTATGGATCCAAAGAAACACATGTAAAATCTCTTGAAGAGTTTGTTAAAAATATTTTAGAAGATGTGGCAAATCTCTCTGCGGTAAATACACAAACAAACGAAAAAAATGCGTAAACCTACCTTGGTAAAGCTTCATAGAAGCTTCGTTAAATAAGAGCGAAGCAGTCAACAATAACCACCCCTTCTAAGAACCTGTTAACGATCTCTAACGAAGTGAATTGCGTTTACCAAATTGTAATCAAGCAAAACTTGAAACAACTCGTAAGGAACCCGACAGGTCTTTTAACGAAAAAGTGTGGAAAAATAGCTAAAATTATTCATCGTTGGGAGACAAGTTAACAGGTTCTATATTCAACGCTGGAAAATCCAACGATTTCATTTTGTATTGAAAAGCGGATGTCAAGTTGAACGTATTCAACAACGAACTTATAAGCGAATTCAGCCTGTTGTTTTGATTTTATCTGTTATTGCAATAGACCTCTTGCGAAACTAGGTCATGATTAAAAATTGTGTTCAATTTTTTCCTGAGATAAGGAAAAAAACTTGAGAATACGCGCTGCTTTGCGAGGCTGTCGTTCTAACGATTTGTAATCAAGCAAAGTTTGAAACAAATCTTTAGAACTTAGGCAGGTTTTTTGACGAAATATCAGGGAAAAAGAAACACACCAAATAGGTACGTCCTGCCTAAATTCTGCCAAGCTAACGCTTGTCAATCGTTAAAGCAGTTCGCAATTTTCATGGATCTAGTTTCGCAAGAGGTTTATTAATTTTTTATCAATTTTACGTTTTTCCCCGTTCATGTTACAATTTTTTTGGAAAAAATTTTATTAGGAGTTTTTACATATGAATTCAGTTACAGATGATCTTTTATTTAAACTTGTATTTGGGGATTGAAAATAAGGATACAACCCTTCGTTACTCTGCAGGGTTGTACCATTCTAGACGCACTTTGATCGAAAAAAATGGAAAGTGCTACGATTTTCTCCGAAAATCGATCTAGAATGGCAATAAAATGGCTTTGATCCATTTATTAAGCAGTGTTGTGGGCTTTAAAATAGCGGATGTCGATATTCGCAAAACGGAAATGACCCCGGAGTTTATCGGCGGGAAAGAGTCGCGACTTGACGTGCTTGCGACTGATGAGAAAGGCCAACTTTACAATATCGAGCTGCAAAAACAAAATGATATTTAAATATGAGAGAAAGGTCGCTTTTTACTGGTCGGAAGTGTTTTACAAGCAGCTGGACAAAGGCGCACCTTACGATTTGCTGCGCAAAACAATTTGTATTAATATCTTGAAATTTAAATTAATAAATGATGAGGAATTTTGGTATGCTTATCATTTTCTGGAAGATGAGACTCATGAACTTCTCACTGATTTAGAGGAAATTCATTTTTTGGAATTCCCCAAAATGCAAAAATTTAGCAAGAAAAGTCCGATTACTTGGTGGTTAGAGTACCTTAAAAACCCGCATTCAAAGGCGGTTGATAGAATTGGAGAGTTTGAGCCAGTGATTAAGGAGGCGGTGAAAATGTTTGATGTGATTACTTCGGATAAGAAAACGCAGGAACTTTTTCGAATGAGAGAAAAAGGAGAAAGAGATTTCAATTCGGCGATGAAAAACTCAGAAATAAGAGGGATAATGAAAGGCAGAACTGAAGGGATTGAAAAAGGAAAAAAAGAGACAGCATTATCCATGCTTGCAGATGGCATGTCCGTGTCAACCATCAGCAAATACACAGGCCTTTCGACCTCCGAGATCCAGTCATTAAAATTAGATTAATTTAAAAGTAAGGTAAAGCTCAGCAGCGAACGTGGGATGAGAAGATGATGACTCATTATAAATAGTTTAAAATTGGATGATATAATATATTGAAGCGCACTTTGGCTTGTTTTTTATTTTCATCAGAATTTTATAGTATAAAATGAATTGGGAATACTGTTGCACATTTTCACTGAGCAACAACATACGTTTTTCGTCAGGGCGACAGCATTTACTTTCCGCTTGTTTCGCGTACCTTATACTTGGTACTTACTTTTCTCTATACACAACGAAACTTTGTTCCAAAAGTAAAAACCTCAATTACC
>JAIRLR010000076.1 GCA_031259195.1 Streptococcaceae bacterium
CAATATGAACGGCACGCTTTGCCAACGCTCCATCTTTACTGCCACGAATCGTTTTGCCATCAATGGCAATGACGTCTCCTGAAAGTTCTTGACGAAAATTTTGCGTCCATTCCAAGAAAAGTTTTTGAAATTGTTTCGCATCAATCATTGAAAAAATATTTCCAAAGGTATCGTGCGAGGGAATTTCACTTTCCAAAGTTAAAAAAGTTCTTAGCCACTCTTCTTTTTCCTTCGCAAAAAGCTCCATTTCAGTGAATTTTTCAAAACCACAAATAACTGACATTACTGCAATTGTCAGCACTTCTGACAAATTATGGCGAATGCCATTTCCTTTTCGGAAATCTTCAAGATTTGAAAATAGTTCGACTCAAGGTACGGGCATGTTGTTCTCTTCCGTTTCTTTAATTCACATCACTGCTTTCACTGTAACAAAATTCAGCGGTTAACGCTTGTTTTTAATTTATATCTCTTTACAAAAAGTCGTATGCGATGGCTCTGAATAGTGGTGCTATTTCGAGGATCCCGTTCTAACGATTTGTAATCAAGCAAACTCAAAACAAATCGTAAGGAACCCGACAGATCTTTTGACAAAAAAGTGCTAAAAATTAAAAAAAATTGCGCAATTCTGAAGATCATTAACAGGTTCTTAAGGTGATTTTAGATATTTATTTGAAAATTTTCATGCGTCGGCCCTGGTGGAGTTACACATTTTACTTGAAAAAGCCGCTTTTAGTTTGCACTATTTATGAATAATACTAACTCCGCTCGTTCTAGGATCAACTACTCTTTTATTGAAACCACCATTATAGTTAGCTTCTGACATATTGATAGTGCCATCTGGATTTACGCTATCTACAACTCCTACATGACCATAAGAACTAGCTCCAGCAACTCCTGGATTAAAAGCAACAACTGCGCCAGCTTCTCCTGTGCTATCAACTTTTTTTCCTTCAGCTTGAGCATTAGCTGCCCATTGTGAAGCATTTCCTAAGCCACCAATACCAGTTTTTGCAGCGGCATAATCTGTACATTGCATTCTTCCGCCTGAATAACCACCAGTTCTTGCTAATGATACTGGTGCGACGGTGGCCATGGGAGGAAGTATTATTGGAGTACTATTAGTTTTTGCTTTAGGTGTTGCTGTAATTTGTATTTGTCTAGCTGCGCGCTCTTCAACAAATTCTCTTTGCTGTCGTTCTCGTACTTCTCTAGCAGCTCTTTGCGCTTCTTCTTTTCTTGCAATCAAAACTTGTTTATCTTCTTCTGCTGAAGCTCGTCTAGCTTTCAAATCTAGTTTTTCAACTTCCAAATCAGTTTGAAGGCGCTCCAACTCTTCTTTATTTCTTTGGATTCTTTCCATATTTGCACGAATTAAAGCTACTCTTTCATTTGCCGCTATTTCTTTATTTTGAAGTATCGTATAATCTCTTTTTTGTTGTTCTATTAATTCCCTTTGACTAGACATTACTTTACCAATAGAAGTTAAAGCGCTAATTTTTTGACTCCAATTAGAATTTTTGTTAAAAATAACTTTTATATAATTTAACCAAACACCATCTTTGTTTAGCTGAAGAGTACGTGCATTTTTTTCTATGCGCTCATGACGCTTATTTATACGATCATTTAACTCCGCAATTTCTCTTTCTAATCGCTCTAAATCTCTTTGAGCATCTTCTAATTCACCTTGCAAGCGATCGACTTCTGCTTCCCGATCTGCGATTTGTCCCTTTATAACGTGAATATTACGTTCCATCTCGCTTTCTTGAGCTCTTATTTCATTGATTTCTTGATCTTTTGCGTCAATTTCATCAACAGCAAAAGTAATATTTGGAGCATTTACAAATGTTTCTCCTAATATCGTTAAAACAGTAAGTGTAGTGACGATTTTTTTCTTCATCGAGCCATTCCTTTCTATTTTCATCGACAATTAATTACGATAACCAATCAAACGATACGTACAGACTAACAAAATGAGGTTGCATCTTCAAAACATAATTTTTACAATAATGTTACAACACTATGAACAAAATCATTGATAGCTTTTGTAGGAGGAAAAGTGTGGTCATCATAAATATGCTAAGTTCAGCCGATAAAGTTGCAGGTCAAGGTGTTGGCAGTGCTTATTTGGAACTGATAAAAATGCTGAAAGAAAACGCCAGTGACTCTTTGACAATAAAAATCAATTCGTGGAAAAAGTCAAATATTACTCATTATCATACCATTGAGCCGCTTTATTATTTTTCCACTTTTTTTAAGTTTTACACTGGCGTTAAAGTGGGATATGTACATTTTTTGCCGGAAACGCTGGATGGCTCGATTAAGCTGCCAAAGTTTATATTTGCTATTTTTAAGAGATATGTGATTTCCTTTTATAAGAAAATGGATCATTTGGTGGTGGTTAATCCCAATTTTATTGATAAATTAGAAGCTTGTGGACTAAATCGTCAAAAAGTAACATACATTCCCAATTTTGTCTCCAAAGAAAAGTGGTATGAATTATCAATGGATGAAAAAAAAAGTCTGAAAGACCGATTGAAAATTGCTAGAGATAAATTTATTGTTTTAGGTGCAGGACAGGTTCAAAAGCGCAAAGGAGTGGATGATTTTGTTGCTTTAGCTTTGAAAAATCTAGATGTGCAATTTATTTGGACTGGTGGGTTTTCATTTGGTAAGATAACAGCTGGATTTGAGCGTTACAAAGAAATAGTTGATCATCCACCAAAAAATCTTATTTTTACAGGAACTATTTCGCGTGAAGAGATGATGCAATATTACAATATTGCTGATTTATTTTTACTCCCTAGCTTTAATGAGCTGTTTCCAATGAGTATTTTAGAAGCTGCCAGCTGCAAAACGCCAGTAATGCTTCGTGACTTGGCTTTGTATCATCACATCCTTGAAGGAAAATATCTTCCTGTTCAGAACTTAGAAGATATGAATAAAAAACTAAGGGAAATTCTAAATAATCGGAAAATATTAGCAAAATATCAAAAAAAGGCAGAAGAAATTTCTAACCAGTATTCTGAAGGAGCGCTTTATAAGATATGGAAGAATTTTTATAAATCTCTTTTAAACTAGTCCACATCGAAAGGGTAAAGTTATGAAGATCGGTTTTTTTACAGATACTTATTTTCCACAAGTGAGTGGTGTTGCCACATCTATTTATACGCTGAAAAATGAATTAGAAAAAATGGGTCATATTGTTTATATTTTTACCACAACAGATCCTCATGCAAACAAGAACGAAGAAAAGAGAATTATTCGTTTGCCAAGTGTTCCTTTTATTTCTTGTAAGGATCGCAGAGTTATGGTCAGAGGAATAGTTGAAACATACCGTATAGCTTGCAAGTTAGATCTTGATATTATCCATACGCATACAGAGTTTGGCTTGGGAATCTTGGGAAAAATAACAGCTCAACGTTTGAAAATTCCAGTTGTTCATACTTGGCATACTAACTATGAAGAGTATTTGCATTATATTGCAAAGGGGAAATTAATCCGGCCTGTTCATGTAAAAATGATGGCAAAACTTTTGTTTAATAAAATTGATGGAATTGTTTGTCCTAGCCAATTGGTTTTAGAGATGCTTCGTGATTATGGTATTAAAAGTCCAATGCGTGTTATTTCAACAGGCATTGATATTCATCGTTTTATTTGTCCGGAAATCACAACAGAAGATGAGCAGAATTTGCGGCAAAGTTTGGGAATTCAAGATAGCGACATTCTGCTTTTAACACTAAGCAGGCTTGCTTATGAGAAGAATATCCATCTTTTAATAAGTGGAATGCCAAAAATATTTGCAAAGTACTCAAATGCTCATTTGGTTATTGTGGGGGACGGCCCTGCGCGGATTGATTTGGAAAGACAAGCTTATACTTTGGAGCTATCAGATCATGTTCACTTTACTGGAATGATTGATAATAAAAAAGTCGTCTATTACTACCATGCTGCGGATTATTTTATCAGTGCTTCAAATTCAGAAACACAAGGCTTAACTTATGCAGAAAGCTTAGCCTCTGGACTACAATCGATTGTTTATGGCAATGCTTATCTAGAAGAACTGCTTGATAATGAAATGTTTGGCTGCTTATATTACGAGCAAGATGCATTTGCTAATGTTTTAATGGATTACATGGAAAAAAATATTGTTATAGACGAAGATTTACTAAATAAAAAACTTTATGACATTTCTTCAGACCACTTTGGCTTATCGATGGTGGATTTTTACTTGGATACGTTGGTTCATTACTCTCGCAAACGAATAGCTAGACAGAAAAAATTGGCGTTAGTTGATATTAAAAAGAAATTGCTGAATCTGAAAAAAATTAGCAGGCATAAATCTAAAATAAGTTCTTGAGCTTGATAATAGGCGATCTAAACTAATTTCGAGTTAATCTGAATCTTTTGAAAGAGGTTCGGGAAATGATCGTTCGTTCAGATTATATTGAAAGATTATTGCAAGTAAAAGATAAAAATATTATCAAAGTATTAACAGGCGTTAGACGTTGTGGAAAGTCTACCATTTAACAATGTTTCAAGATGAGTTAAGAAATCAAAGTATCAAAGAAGAACAAATTCAAGAGTATAACTTTGAAGACTTAGCTTTTGTGACTTGCTAGACTATCACGTACTTTATCGTAGAATTACTGATAAGCTTGTTGAAGGAAAAATGAACTATCTTTTTCTTGATGAAATTCAGCTGGTGCCAAATTTTGAGAGAGCAATGGATAGTTTGTTTATAAAAAACAATGTTGATTTGTATATTAGACCTCTTGTAAAACAAATTGCAAGTTTTTTGGCAGATGTCGCAGGAGGTCTTGTAACCATCAAAAGAATAGCAGATGCATTAACTTCTCTTGAGCAAAAAACGACAAGCAAGACAGTTTTAACTTACTTATCAGCTTTTCTTTTTTACCGTTCTAATCGATATGATATTGTCAGAAAACGTTATTTATCGATTAATTCCAAGTATTATCCGGTAGATCCAGCATTAAGAAGAGCGTTGCTCGGAAATAAGAGACCCAACTTGGGACATCGGTTGGAGAATATTGTTTATATAGAACTAAAGCGTCGTGGCTATGAAATTTATGTTGGAAATGTCGGAAATTTGAAAATAGACTTTGTTGCTATTAAAGACGGAGTGACAGAGTATTATCAAGTATCACTCACTAACCTTAGCAGATGATAAAATCTATACAAGAGAAGTTACGTCGTTAAAAGAAGTTAAGGATAATTATCGCAAAATTTTGCTGACTCAGGATTTGGAAAATTATAATGATGCGGGGATTGAACAGGTAAATGTTGTAGATTGGCTGCTTGGAAAGTGAAAGATTGTATTACAATCTCAATCGAGAGTGTAAACTAAACCGTGTAAGTAATCAATCCTAGGTAGTGTTGCTACACGGCTTTTGCTATCTAAAATATAACAAATATCAGGAGGAAAGAACTCAATGGCAAAACGTAGACGTAACCCTAAATCCGAAGCAATCGCAAAAGCAATCTTAGAGCCTGTTAACTTGTCTTTCTACAGGGCAACAGCATTTACTTTTTTTCATAAAACCGCAATAATAAACTTATGAATATACAAAAACTTAAAATGGAGATAAAATCTCTTAAAGACCCTCGCCGAACTTCGTTTGGTAA
>JAIRLR010000078.1 GCA_031259195.1 Streptococcaceae bacterium
TTACCAAACGAAGTTCGGCGAGGGTCTTTAAGAGATTTTATCTCCATTTTAAGTTTTTGTATATTCATAAGTTTATTATTGCGGTTTTATGAAAAAAAGTAAATGCTGTTGCCCTGGGGAGGAGCTAGACCTGTTAACAATGCTTATTTACTATCTATATAGCTTATTAAATTAGTTATTAACAGCTTCTTTTAATGCTTTTCCCGCCTTAAATGCTGGTGTTTTTGAAGCAGGAATAATAATTTCTTTTCTTGTTTGCGGATTGCGTCCTTTACGTTCTGCACGTTGACGGACTTCAAAATTACCAAAGCCGATTAATTGAACTTTTTCACCTTCTGTTAGAGCTTCTTGGATTGTTTTGAAAGTTGCATCTACTGCAGCAACAGAGTCTTTTTTTGTTAATCCAGTTTTTTCAGCAACTGCATCAACTAAATTACTTTTATTCATATTGTTAAAACATCCTTTCAAATTTAAAAGTCAGGTAAAATAGATAATTCTTAACTTTTCCGTCCATGATTATATCAAAGAAAAGGCTAATGCAACAAGTAAATTGCTGATTTTAAGCGATTTTTATCTTTTAGATTTTTGATGATCATTTTTTGTAAGTATTTTTCGGCAAACTCCTCTAGGTATTTTTGCTCTAAACGTTTATTTAAAGCTATTTTCAAGCAAAAAGATCATCATTCAGTAAAGTTGCTTGCTTTTAAATATGAAAATGAGTAAATAATAATAAAAAGAGTATATTTAGCGTAAATTAAGCAATTAATCGTCTATATTCTCCTTAAATTCAATAAAATGATCGATATTTTCAATTGAAAATCCTTTTTGATACAAACTTTGCTTAATTTTTTGTCGACGTTTGTAAGCTTCTAAACGCGATGTTCTCTGCCAAACTTTTTCTCCTTCTTTTTGCAATTGTGTCCACTCATGGTTCTCGTCTTTTATCAATTCAAGACTTTCTACTGCTGCTTTTGCAATATCTGAGCTGAATCCTTTGATAATCAAGCCTTGATGTATTTTTTGTAACTTTTCTTTGTAACTTTTTATCTGATATTTTTTGACTAGTTTTTCTGCTAATTTATTCGCATTATTTATTTGTTGATCATTTGAAAAATGCTCTAATAATGCATTGTTTATTATATCTTCTCTAATACCCTTCTTTAGCAAATTTTGTTTTATAACTTGTGGACCTTTTTTATTTAAGCAAGCTTTTGTTCGGACATAACTTTCTGCATAGCTTTTATCGTTAATAAGTTGTAAATCTTGTAATTTTTTTAAAATCTTTTCTAAAGCTTCATCTAAAATTTTTTGCTTTCTTAAAAATTCTTGAACTTCTTTTTTAGTGCGCAGTTGTTTTTGTAAATAAGCATATGCCAATTGTAAACCTCGAGAGTCAATAGTGTCTTTTTTTATTTTCAATAAATATTCTTCGCTGATTTTACTACCTTTAAGCAGGTTATAAGAAATTAAAATATCCTCTGTAACATCTATTTGTTCGCCATTGTCTAAAGTAACTTGATAGCCTTGTTTTTCTTTTGTTACAGAGGCGATGATTATTGATTTATTATTTTTCATTATTTTTTTCTTTTAAGCTCCAACTTTTCTTTTTTATTTTTCATCCATAAATATAGTTGCTGATCACGAATTATTGGCTTTACACCAGTAAAATATTCCATAATTATCGAGTTAATCATGCCGCCTAAAATAATAATTCGTGCCAAAAATACTAACCAAAACATTAACACAACAAATGAGGCAAGCCAGCAATACTCACTTACTTTGGGTATAAAATACTTGACATATAAACCAAAAACATGCGATAAAATAAATAAACTCAAGCTTGCAAAAATAGCTCCAGGCAAGAGATATCTCTTGCGTGTGATGACAATATTGGACACAGCATAATACATTATCGCTAACAGTAAAAAAATGATGATTATGGATAAAATAATAATCCAATTATGAACATTAGACCACTTTCCAAACTGTGCAAAATCAAAATGCTATAATAACGGAGTGAGTGAAATGAGAATTTTAACCGGTGGGGAGTCACATGGTTCTGAGTTGACGGCGATTATTGAAGGAGTTCCGGCAGGACTTTCTTTGTTAGCAAAAGATATAAATGTTGAACTTGCCAGAAGACAAGCAGGATACGGGCGCGGAGATCGGATGAAGATTGAAAAAGATCAAGTTTGTTTTACTTCTGGCGTGCGTCATGGGGCAACAACAGGAGCTCCGCTGACGATGGTCATTAAAAATAAGGATTTTCAAAATTGGCAGACGATTATGAGCTCTGATCCGGTTAGTAAGGAAGACAGTGAGTTGCGTCGTCTTCATCATCCTCGAGCTGGTCATGCAGATTTAGTTGGCGGGCAAAAATATCGACATCGTGATTTGCGCAATGTTTTAGAGCGTTCATCGGCTCGTGAGACAACATATACGGGTTGCTATTGGGGCGGTTGCCAAAAAGATCTTAACGCAGTTAGAAATTTTTGTAGCAGGTCATGTTGTAAACCTAGGTGGTATCGAAGTTTTAGTTCCTGATAATTTATCAGCGCGTGAAATTTGGGAGAAAAGCAAGACTTCTGAGTTACGTGTGATCGATGCAAATGTTGAAAAGGCAATGAAAGAGCTAATTGATCAAATAAAAGCAAAAGGAGACACTCTTGGCGGAGTCGTCGAGGTCGTCGTTGAAGGGGTGCTTGCAGGAGTTGGTAGCTATGTTCAGTGGGATCGAAAGTTAGATACTCGTTTGGCGCAAGCAATGTTAAGCATCAATGCTTTTAAGGGCGTTGAGTTTGGTTTAGGATTTGAAACTGCAAGTCTTCCGGGGTCAAAAGTGATGGATGAGATTATTTGGGATGAAAAAAAAGGCTATTCTAGACGAA
>JAIRLR010000081.1 GCA_031259195.1 Streptococcaceae bacterium
CGAGGCTGTCGTTCTAACGATTTGTAATCAAGCAAAGCTTGAACAAATCGTAAAGAACTTAGGCAGGTCTTTTGACGAAATGTCAGGGAAAAAGAAACGCACCGAGTAGGTACGTCCGCCCTTTACTCTGTCAAGCCTCGCAAGACACTCGTTAAGGCAGTTCGCACCGAGTAGGTACGTCCGCACCTTTACTCTGTCAAGCTAACGCTTGCCAATCGTTAAGCCAGTTCGCAATTTTCATGGATCTAGTTTCGCAAGAGGTCTATTAAATAATTCATTGGTATTTTTTAGTAATACAAAGTGTTCATTTTTAGTAATTTGAAGTGTTATTTTTTGGTAGTTTGCGTTAATATAAAGTTATAAATTTGTTGATAGATAGCTATAAGGAGCACATATATGTACCTCAAACGACATGTTGATACTTTATTACAGAAATACATTGAAAATTTCCCTGTTATTCTTATAGAAGGAGCAAAAGCTGTAGGGAAAACAAGTACGTGTGAGAATATCGCCAAAACTTCTTATTACTTGGATGAACCTCTTCATTATGAAGTGTTATCATCTATTCCGGATATTTTACAAAAAGATATACCGCCTATTTTGATTGATGAGTGGCAAAAGTTACCTTCCATTTGGGAATACTCAAGAAGAGCAGTAGATAGAGGACTAAGTGCGGGATTTTTACTTTTAACAGGAAGTAGTCCTAAAATTAATGCTAATATTCATAGCGGTGCAGGCCGGATTGTACGTTTAAAAATGCGTCCATTTACCATAGAAGAACGTCAAATATCTGATGTATATATTCGTATTTCTGATTTTTTAGATGTAAGGATCACAGATAATATTTCAGAAAGAACTAATAAAGGTTTAGTTGATTACCTCGATGAAATTTTTCGTTCAGGCTTGCCAGGTATTCGTGATAAAAGCGAGTATGCACGTAAAG
Source organism: Streptococcaceae bacterium (assembly GCA_031259195.1). Classification (GTDB taxonomy): domain Bacteria; phylum Bacillota; class Bacilli; order Lactobacillales; family Streptococcaceae; genus JAIRLR01. The sequence continues at coordinate 944 of JAIRLR010000081.1, forward strand.
GATTTTTAAAAAGTTATGTTGATAACCTTGCAGAGAAAGAATTTATTGAAAATGGTTTTTCTATCAAAAAGCCTGATTCTTTACATTCGTGGTTAAAAGCTTATGCATCAGCTATTGCTTCTGTTACAAATTTTCAAACAATTCTTGATGCTTCTATGCGAAATAGTTTGGAATCCCCTAGTCGTAAGACTGCAGATAATTATAAAGACATCTTGGTAACTTTAAATGTTATCGAAGAACTCCCTGCTTGGTTGGGGTATGGAAAATTATTTCCTGCATTAGCAAAAGCATCGAAGCATTTTCTCTTAGATCCTGCGTTAGTTGCTCCCTTACTTGGTATGACAAAAAGTAAAATCCTTAAAGGAGACGTCCCTCATCCGATTGGTAAGATGAATAAGACTTTTTTAGGGCAATTATTTGAGTCATTAATTTATCAATCATTGATTACCTACGCTGAAATTAATGGAGCGCGTCTGAGTCATTTGCGTATGAAAAATGGGCGAAGAGAAATTGATTTTATTATTGAAAAAGAAGAGAATAATCAATTAATTGCAATTGAAGTTAAGTCAGCGTCTTCTATTTCTGATAAAGACGTCGAACATTTAAACTGGTTTGAAGAAATTGCTAAAAAAGAATATAAAACTACAAAAGTAGTTTTATATATGGGGTCTTTTGCTTTTACACGTAAAGATCAAGTTCATGTGATTCCTGCATCGATGCTAGGGGTTTAGCTATAATAGACAAACAAACTAAGAAGGGAAATGTTATGTCTGAGAGAAAAGAGTTATTTGAAAGATTGATGGAACATATTGGCTTAGATGAAGAGATTTCTCAGAGTTTTCATATGCAGCAAGCCTTACTTCAGCAGGTGGAAGTGCATCCTGAAAAACGTGTATGGAGTTTTAACTTTATATTTCCAACAATTTTACCTATTGAGCTATATAAGTCTTTTCAACAGCGCTTAGTTGATGCTTTTGCTGATATTGCCACTGTTAAGATGCAAGTCAATGTCAAGGAATCATCGTTTAATGAACAGTTATTAAACGATTACTTTTCACTAATTCTAAAGGAATGCTGCGATTCAGCAACCGTTCGCAATTGTTTAGCAAAATGTTCACTAACCTTACAAGATGCGCATGTTTTATTAAAGCTTAATAATGAAGCAATGCTGGGATTTTTCGAGCAAAAGTATTTATCAGCTTTTCTTGCTTGCTTTAAAAAGCAAGGGTTCCCTCATTTAAGCTTTCAACTGCTTATTGATGATGAAGCCTCCAAAAAAGCAAATTATCTTTTTGAGGAAAGAAAGCAAGAGTTGGAAAATGACCTGGTCAACGAAGTTCAACAAATTTTTATAGCCAAGGGACAAAAACTTAAAGAAAATGCCAAAATTAATAAGCAAAAAGAATGCTTTAGCCATCCCATATCTTTTGGTCGTGAAATACCAAAGACTAAAGCAATTACAACGATGAACAGCGTTACAGAAGAAGAGAAGCGAATTGTTTTTGAAGGGGTTATTTTTGCGATTGATATCAGAGAAACAAAAACAGGACGCAAGATTTTAAATATTAAAGTAACGGATTATACTTCTTCATTTCAGATGCAAAAATTTGCTAATAATGAAAAAGAAGAAGCGGCATTTGTTGCTTTAAAAAAGGGTAGCTGGCTTCGCGTTCGTGGATCAGTCCAATATAATGACTTTGCTCGTGATTTAGTGATGAACATTACTGATTTACAGGAAATAAAAGGACCTGTAAGACTTGATAATGCATCTAGCGAAGAAAAACGTGTTGAGCTTCATATGCATACCAATATGTCAACCATGGATGCGGTATCAAGCGCTAAAGACTTGGTCAACCAAGCCAAAAAATGGGGACATAAAGCCGTTGCTATTACAGATCACGCTGGCGCACAATCCTTTCCTGATGCTTATCATGCGGCCGGTAATGATATTAAAGTTATCTACGGTGTGGAAGGCAATGTTGTCGATGACAAGGTGCCCATTGCTTACAATGAGCAGCATATTGACTTACTTGATGCCACTTATGTTGTTTTTGATGTGGAAACCACAGGTTTATCAGCTTTTTATAATCAGTTAATCCAAGTAGCAGCAACAAAAAGGCATAAAGGAGAAGTGATAGCTACTTTTGATGAATTTATCGATCCTGGCATACCGATTAGCGCCTTTACAACGCAGTTAACTTCAATCACTAATGAAATGGTTAAAGGCTCAAAGCCCTTAAAACAAGTGCTTAAAGAGTTTAAAGAATTTTGTCAGGATGCCATTTTAGTTGCCCATAATGCTACCTTTGATATTGACTTTATCAATGCCAACTATGCGCGTAACGGCATTGCCGAGATTGCTGAGCCATGTATTGATACCTTAGAGTTTGCCAGAAATTTATACCCAGATTTAAAAAAATTTGGCTTGGGGCAGTTGACGAAAAAGTTTGGGGTTAGCTTGGAAAGTCATCATTTGGCAAATTACGATGCAAAAGCAACCGCAAGGCTAAACTGGATTTTTATTAAAGATGCTCATGAAAAACTGGACGTGCAGTTTCATGATGAGTTAAATACAAAAGTGAGCACGAAGGATGCTTACAAGCGTGCGCGAGCCTTTCATGCAACGATTTATGCTCAAAATCAAACTGGTTTAAAAAATCTTTTTAAACTGATTTCTCTATCTTATGTGAAATATTATCATGGCAAACTAGCACGCATTCCACGTAGTGAACTCAAAAAATATCGCAAGGGATTGATTATTGGCTCCGCCTGCAGCTTAGGCGAAGTTTTTCAAGCAATGCTTGAAAAAGGTTATGAGAAAGCAAAAAAAGTGGCGGCCTTTTATGATTTTATTGAAATCATGCCCAAAGCAGTATATGAGCCATTGTTATTTAATGAAGTGATTACCAGTGAAAAAGATCTAGAAGAAATATTGCGTCAGTTAATTAAGCTAGGAGAAGAGTTAGATAAACCTGTGGTGGCCACAGGAGATGTTCATTATTTAAACCCTAAAGATGCTCTTTATCGCGAAATTTTAGTTCGCACACTTGGTTTTGAAAATCCGCTTAATCGCTCAAAAAACAAAGATGCTCCACTACCGCCGATGCCCAAAGTTCACTTTCGCACAACGGATGAGATGCTTAAAGAGTTTGCCTTTCTGGGAGCAAAAAAAACCAAAGAAGTGGTAGTAACGAATTCAAATAAGGTTGCATCTTGGTTTGAAACAGTGATTCCTGTGAAAAAAGATTTATATACGCCAAAACTTAAAAATTCGGAAGAGAAAATAGCCAAACTAACCTTTAAGCGAGCAAAAAAGCTTTATGGAACCAAATTACCTGAAATTGTTCAAGCACGCATTAATAAAGAGCTAAATTCTATTATTGGTAACGGCTTTTCGGTCATTTATTTGATTTCACAAGAGTTGGTTTTGCGTTCTAATCAGCGTGGCTTTCTGGTGGGGTCTCGTGGTTCGGTAGGTTCGAGTTTGGTAGCAACGATGATTGGGATTACGGAGGTTAATCCGCTGCCGCCGCATTATTACTGCCCCAATTGTCATCATAATGAATTTTTCACTAAAGGTGAGTACGGTTCAGGTTTTGATATGCCTGATATTGCTTGTCCAAAATGCAGTGAAAAGCTAAAAAAAGACGGGCAGGATATTCCTTTTGAAACTTTTCTTGGTTTTCATGGTGATAAAGTTCCGGATATTGACTTAAACTTTTCTGGTGAAGATCAAGCGCGTGCTCACTTAGATACACGTGATCTTTTCGGGAAAGATCATGTCTATCGTGCAGGAACCATTGCCACCGTAGCTGATCGCACAGCTTTTGGTTTTGTCAAAGCTTACGAGCGTGATAATAATCTGCAGCTGCGTAATGCTGAAGTAGAGCGTTTAACACTGGGTTCTACAGGTGTAAAACGGACAACAGGTCAGCATCCTGGAGGAATTATTGTTATTCCACAAGATATGGATGTTTATGACTTTACGCCGATTGCTTATCCGGCTGAAGATATTACATCTGAGTGGCAAACAACACATTTTGACTTTCATTCGATCCATGATAATGTTTTGAAACTAGACATTTTAGGACACGATGATCCGACAATGATTCGCATGCTGCAAAATTTATCAGGCATAGACCCGGAAGCAATTCCGGTGGATGATCCTGAAGTGATGAAGATTTTTCAAGGACCAGAAATTTTAGGGGTAACTCCAGAGCAAATTTATGCAAAGACAGGAACTTATGGTATTCCTGAGTTTGGTACGCGCTTTGTTATGGGAATGCTAGAGGAAACAAGGCCCACAACTTTTGCAGAACTTTTGCAAATCTCCGGTCTTTCGCATGGGAGCAATGTTTGGCTTAAAAATGCGCAAGAGTTGATTCAAAATGGGCAAGCGAGTCTAAAAGAAGTGATCGGTTGTCGAGATGATATTATGGTTTATTTGATGTATGCAGGACTTGAGCCTAATATGGCCTTTAAGATTATGGAGCGGGTACGTAAAGGCGCTTGGAATAGTATGCCAGAGGATGAGCGTGAAACTTATCTTGCAGCGATGAGAGAGAAAAAGGTTCCCGAGTGGTATATTGACTCATGTACAAAAATTAAATATATGTTTCCCAAAGCGCATGCAGCGGCCTATGTTTTGATGGCTCTGCGTGTAGCATATTTTAAAGTACACTTCCCTATTCTTTATTACTGTGCTTACTTTTCGATTCGAGCAACAGATTTTGATTTAGCGGCAATGGCTGGCGGACTTTCAGCAATTAAAGCACGAATGCAGAAAATTCGTGATAAAGGCTTGGAGACAAGCAATAAAGAAAAAAATTTAATGACTGTATTTGAACTTTGCAACGAGATGTTAGAGCGTGGGCTGCATTTTTCAAAGATTGATTTGTATAAATCTGAAGCAGAAAACTTTATTATTGATGGAGATACTTTAATTCCGCCATTTAGAGCAATGGACTCACTTGGAGAAAATGTGGCTAAACAGATTGTTGAAGCTCGCAGTGAAGGTGGGTTTTTATCCAAAGATGATTTGCGCATGCGTGCTGGTGTTTCCAAAACCTTAATTGAGAAAATGAGTGAGCAAGGAATTTTAGATGGACTACCTGAGGAAAATCAGTTAAGTTTATTTGATGACTTCGATAAGTTATAAGAACCTGTTAACTTGTCTCCAGAATTGCGACTTTTCTGGTAATGCTTGCCTTTCTTTGTCAAAAGACCTGTCGGGTTCTTTACGATTTGTTCAAGCTTTGCTTGATTACAAATCGTTAGAACGAAAGCCTCGATTTAGCACCGCTAAACCTGCGTTTCCGGTGAAAGAAAACTCATACTTCGTTTTCCTTTATCCATTACCTGAAAACCGTGTTTTCAGCCTAGAAATGCGTAAAAATTTCTCAAAAAAACCTGTCGGGTTATTACAAGTTGTTTCAAACTTTGCTTGATTACAAACTTGTATAACGGGATTCATCAATAGACAGACAAGTTAACAGGTTCTAAGGGAGTATAAGCAAAATGATGATAAAATTAATAAAAATTGGCAAAGGGATTGCTTTATTTTTAGCCTTTTTTCTCATAAGTCAACTTAGCACTACTTTTATAGGTATTGCTTTTGGTTTTTCCAAAGCCGTACATAAGCCAATAAATAATCTGGCAACTTGTGTATTAGTGATTGCTATTTTAGCTAATGTTTGGTTAGTCTTATATGTTGCTGGTAGATATGGATTTAAGTTTCACTTCAATTTTTTCAATATCAAAACATTAAAAACTATTTGTTTGGCCATTCTCTGCATGACTGCAGTGGTCATTTTAGGAGGCTTACTTTCACATGGAGATATGACTAAAAATGATAAAATGCTACTGGAAATAAGTCGCAGAGTGCCAAAAATTGTTATGTTCCTTATGACAGTTATCGGGGCGCCAATCATGGAAGAGATCACTTTTCGCGGAATGATTATGGGAAAGCTTCTGAAGAAGATCCCGTGGCTAAGCTTATTATTAAGCTCTTTATTATTTGGCTTAGCCCACGGACCAAGGGACCTTGGCAGTTGGATAAGCTATGGAGGAATAGGATTAATTCTAAGTTTAGTTTATATGCACACTAAACGTTTGGAAGTAAATATCTGTGTGCATTTTTTGTGGAATCTATTTGCAGTTATTATGATGTTTTAAAATGTGAATCATTCGCGCTAAATCTGTTTCTTTTGGCAAGGTAATGATTTTGGCGCGAGTATTTTCATGTAAGAACCTGTTAACTTGTCTCGCTATTGATAAAATTTTTGATTAATTTTTAGGCAATTTGAGGCAAAAAAATAGCTCAAAAAACCTGTCGGACTATTACAAATTGTTTCAAGCTTTGCTTGATTACAATTTGTATAGTGGGATTCATTTCATTAGAGATCTTGGACAGGCTTTTATAAAATTTGACAAAATTATTTATTTATAGTAAATTTTTAATTGTTTAAAAATAATCATTAGGAGGAAAATAATGAATTTACAAAATAAGATCTGGAAATATGTAAAAATGGGAATTACCATTAATTTTATAATACTAGCACTTAGTGTAAGGGTGCTTGCTGATGGAAAAGATGATCCCCCTACAGGTGAGGAGAGTCCCGCATTACAAACTGCTGCTGGCAACGGTGGTGGTAGTGCAGAAGCATCACAAACAACTAAGAATGCTAAAGAGCGTTTAGAGGCAGAACTCGCACAAGCAACGGCAAAACTACAGGAAATAGAGGCTCGTTTGACTGCTTCAGCTGTTAAAACGGAAGAAACAGATGCTCAAATTAAACAAGCAGCAGAAGTTGCCAATCAAACAAAAATAAAAATTGCTTCTTTACTTGCACTAACCAAAGATATAGACGGAAAAATCAAAGAAATAGATGAAAAATTAAAACAAATAGAAATAAATGCTAAGCTGCTTACGGCGTCTTTGAAAGTAACTGATTCTGAAATGTTACAAAAAATAGAAGAATTAAGGCAGTTAGTAGCTGAATCAGGGCAACCACAATTAGCCCAGCAACGGCAAAAGCTTGTTGCAGAAAAAGAAGAGCTTGCCGCTCAAATCCAACAAGATAAAGATCAAAAGTCTAAACAAAGTCAACAAGCCCAAGAACTTAAAATAGCAAAATCTAAATTAGGCATTGAATTTCAACAAGTCAAAATGGAAAAAACCAGTGCATCTAATGAAATCAAACGATTAAGAGCAGAATTACGACAATTATTAAAAGCAAAAAAATAAAAAGATTTATATAAATTTAAGAGCCTGTAAACTGAGCTGTGTAAGAACCTGTTAACTTGTCTCCGCAATTGGAGACAAGTTAACAGGTTCTTAAAGTTCTCTGCCATATAAGCTAAAGGCGTTTTATTGCTAAAATAGATAAAAATTACAATAATTAGTTAAAATTAGAAAAAACACTGCGGACTTGATTCTCAGTGTTTTCTTTAAAAGGATGGCAGTAGTTTCTCTATAATGCTAGTTCCTGTCGTAAAAGCATTGGAAATACTTTTTGGATATATATAAAGAAAATTATATTTCAGCGGAAGTTACGCGTGATCTGGTAGGTTTTAGAGCCAGGGCAACAGCATTTACTTTTTTTCATAAAACCGCAATAATAAACTTATGAATATACAAAAACTTAAAATGGAGATAAAATCTCTTAAAGACCCTCGCCGAACTTCGTTTGGTAA
>JAIRLR010000135.1 GCA_031259195.1 Streptococcaceae bacterium
ACAACGCTGCTTCATAACGATCAAAGGTAATGCAAATCATCGGCAGGCCATAAAAAACAAAAATTAACTGCAAAAGCAGTGGCGTCCCACGCATCAACCAAACATAAATATTTAAAAGAAAACGAAGAGGTGTTAGCTTTGAACGAAGGCCAAAGGAAACCAAAATTCCTAGCGGAAGCGAACCTATTACCGTCAAAAAGAAAACCTTTAACGTCATCAATAAGCCAATTAATAATGCTGGTGTGATCTCTAAAAAATAATTCATAAAAACACTCCTCCATAACGAAAAAGCCCTTTGCCAACCCTAAGGTCAGCAAAGGACGAATAATCGTGATTCCACCTTTGTTCGCTTTATCTTCACAGACAAAGCCTCACTAAGTTTTTCCAACTTAAGCTATAACGCAAGCCAGCGATCTATTCTTAAAATGCAAAATACATCTTCAGAACAACAACTCATGGGCGTGGTTCATTATCCATCACTATCTCCTTTTCAGCACTGGAGACTCTCTTAAACATCCGTAATAATTACTCTTCCAATCATAGTTTTTGTTTAATCTATAAACCCGTTCTTACATCTGTCAAATAGTATAATTTTTGGCTTTAGTTATATATGAAATATTAAAGATGCTTTGGTGGTGGTGTTTTAATAAGATCATCATAATGATTTACATTTCCACCAACTGTAACAACAGCACCTATTAAAATTATACTAACTAATAACTCGATAAATTTATTTTTCATTTTTGAATTCTCCTCATAAGAACTTATTTATTTAAAATTACAACTTACATACCATATGATATGATTTCCGCATCTATTAACGGTAAAATTTTAATATATTCAAAACTAAAAGGTGATAAATATGAATAAATACATGGGAAAATTATTTAAAAAACTACGATTATCTCGAGGAATAACTCTAGAAGAGGCAACAGGAGATTATTTTTCTGTTGCTCAACTGTCAAAATTTGAAAATGGTATTAGTGATATTACGATCACAAAATTACTATATGCTTTAAATGCTATTGCCGTCAATTTAGAAGAATTTATAACTATAAGCAATAGTTACAAACAATTATTCTTTAAACAATTAGCAATAGAACTTAAACAAGCTCATGATACACAAGACATTCAAACATTAATAAATTTATATAACCAAGAAAAAAATTTAGCTTTCTCTAGCAAACACCAAAAATTTCATGCTTTAAACTCCATTGTAATTGCAACAACAATTAATAAGCTTGATAGTAATTTTCCAGTTTCTGAAATAGCCAAAAGGAAAATCTCAGATTATTTATTTTCAGTTTCTCAATGGGGAAACTATGAGCTTTTTCTAATATTAAACAATTTTCCACAAACAGAAACTGATTTATTAATAAGTATTACAAACGAAATGCTAGATCGAACAGAATTTTATCAAAATGTTCCTGAAAATAAAATGCTTGTTTTAAAAATATTAATTAATTCGTTAAATCAATGCAGTGATAATAATAAATTTAAAGAGTCCCGAAAGTTTATTGAATGGATAGAAGAGCTGATTGATGAATCAGATCTGTATAATAAAGTTCCTTTTCTGTACGCTAAAGGTTATTATCAAATAAAACTTGGCAATCAAGAAGAAGGCAAACAAATGATGAAAGACGCTATCGATGTTTTTCATAAACTTGACTGCTTTAACTTAGAAAAATTATACAAAAACGATTACATTGAAATGTTTAAAGAAGATATATAACTATTTGTCAGAGAGAAAGGGGGTTTAGATTGATCAAAGAATTTTGTGCAGAGAATTTTACGGATGTTCCCAAGGCTATCGCTGCAGGAGCTAGCCGTATAGAACTGTGTGATAATCTGTTAGTTGGCGGAACAACACCAGGTATTGATGTCATTGAAATGACCACGCAATACGCCCACGAAAAACAAATTCCTGTGATGTGTATGATTCGTCCGCGTGGGGGCAATTTTATTTATAACGACCTTGAACTAAAAATAATGGAAACTGATATTTTAGAAGTCGGGAAACATGGCGTAGACGGTGTTGTTTTTAGTGCTTTAAATGAAGAAAGTTGGCTTGATGAAGAAGGACTAGAGCAGCTGTTGATGGTTGCAGGGGGCATGCAAGTAACCTTCCACATGGCATTTGATCAAATCCCTGAAGACAAACAGCTTGTGGCAATCGATTGGTTAGCTTCACACAACGTGACAAGGATTTTAACGCATGGTGGCGACTTGCAAAATCCCATTTCTGATTATTTTGCTAAAATAAAACGCTTAGTGGACTATACGCAAGGAAAAATTGCTATTTTAGCTGGCGGTGGCATTACTTATCAAAACTTTTCTGAAGTGATAAAAATGACGGGCGTCAAAGAAGTGCACGGCACAAAGATCGTAAAATTTTAAAAATTAACTTCTCATAATTTTTTTCCTTATCTCAAGAAAAAAAATAACACAATTTTAATCATGCCCTAGTTTTAGGACAAATCTAAGAATCTGTTAACTTGTCTTGTCTCCAATTGCGAACTGCCTTAACGATTGACAAGCGAAGCTTGGCAGAGTTTAGGCAGGATGTACCTACTCGGTGCGAATTGCCTTAACGATTGACAAGCGAAGCTTGACAGAGTTTAGGCAAGATGTACCTACTTGGTGCGAATTGCCTTAACGATTGGCAAGCGAAGCTTGGCAGAGTTTAGGCAGGATGTACCTACTCGGTGCGAACTGCCTTAATGATTGACAAGCGAAGCCAGGGCGACAGCATTTACTTTCCGCTTGTTTCGCGTACCTTATACTTGGTACTTACTTTTCTCTATACACAACGAAACTTTGTTCCAAAAGTAAAAACCTCAATTACCGTGCTACTT
>JAIRLR010000023.1 GCA_031259195.1 Streptococcaceae bacterium
CCTTGACCTTCTAAGATCCGGTTAACTTTTCTTTCTATCTATGTGATGATTTTTTTGAGAAACTTTTAAGAATTCTTAGAGTCTGTTAACGATCTCCCAGCGATGAATAATTTTGGCTATTTTTCACACTTTTTCGTTAAAAAGCCTCGATTTAGCACCACTAAACCTACGTTTTTTGCCTCAAATTGTAAAAAAATAGCTCAAAAATTCATTTCATTAGAGATCTTGGACAGGCTCTTAGAGAGAGGATAATGATGTTAAAAATTTTACATAAATTTACTGATCAAGAAAGATTAAGTGGATTGCTTTCTTTAATGCTCACTTTACTTTTTGCCTGCCTTCTGCGCCCTACTGATCAAAATCCGCTAAAGCATTTTAAGCGGCAAATAGGGATCAGCATCTTAAATGGACTTGATGCCAATAAAACCTTTATCCACTTTTTTGCATGGTATTTATTTTTGCCAATGCTTTTTTTATTTTTATATTTTTCTTTTAGAAAATTATTTGAGCTGGGAGTTATTAAAAATAATGGCAGCTCAATTCTTGATACCGTTTTGGCAGTAGGGATTGCTAATTTATTGATTAGATTAATGAATCCTGCTTTTGAATACAAAGTAGATGCAGATGTTGTGACTTTATTAGTAATTGCCATTGCATTAACGACAACGTGTTTGCGTTTTCAATGGTTGGCTCAAGATGGTTTGGTCACCTATGTTTTTGGTTTGCTCGCATTTTTGCTTCTTTTTAATCTTTGTTTTCCGCATCGTTCTTCGATTTTATTGATATTTATAGCTGCTTGTTGTTCATTGGCAACTGTACGACTTTATAAATCGTTAGTTGAATCGTTATTGAGAGTGCTCTTTGCTACTTTTCCTTTGTTATTTGCAATATTAATTGAAGGAAGAAGTATACTAAACCAACATGAAATTTTTGTGCATTTATCAAAATTTCTTTTTTTAGGCGTATCTTTTGGTTCAATAATGCTCCTTTTTTTGGTAAGAAAAATGAACTTTGCTTTAGCTCTGTCGCAGAAATTAAAGTCAAAAGAATATCCATTGTTGGTGATTTCATTGGGAATTCTATCCGTAATTCCACCAATGGTGATCGTTTCGGATATGGATTTATTTGAGTCTGCCAGCCATGGCATGCAAGTTTTTGATTTTTTTCACAGTCATAAATTTCCGCTGGTTGAGTCATTTGACGGGCATATTTTTTCCAATTCATGGTCAGCTTTTCTTTATCAGTTTCTTAACCAAGATGTTCGAGGAGCCGTTTTAAATCCTTATTTTCAGTTTAATGCGGCTATTTTTTTATTTTTTATTTACAAGTTATTGACTTATTACTTTTCAAAATTAGAGAGTTGTCTGCTTGCATCTCTTGGTTTTGTGTCTTTAGGGATGGTCTTTGATTATCAATTTTTTGGCTTAATTTTAATTTTTTCAACGGTTTATTTGGTAAAACATTCTGATAAGATCAGCGCTTATTTCCTTTACTGGCTGTCAGTTTTTTTATCGTTTTTATTTCAAATGCCGGTTGGTTTACCATTTTTTGTAGCATCGCTTGCTGTGCTGGTCTTTTTACATTTGAAAAAAGTGATCCAGTTAAATATTTTTAAAATATCTATATCGTTTTTGCTATCATTACTGCTGCTTGTTTTCATTTTTGTGGCGATCTTGGATTTTAATTTGGGACGCGTTAAAAACAGAATTTTAGAAATTATGGATATAATGAATTCCAATTTAAACTGGGCCTATGAAAAAATTGGCGATTTAAATCACTTTCAGTACGTTTTCTTTTATATTTTATTACCATTAATAGTGATTATTATGGGAGTGCAAATCTTTTTGGCTTGGAAAAAACCAAGTGTTAAAGATAAAAATTTTGCGCAGCAAACGGCTTTGCTGATTTTAATCATTTCTTATTTTATGAACTTTACAAGATCGCTTGGTCGTCATTCGGTTATGGAAATGAAGGTTCAGTTTTTAGTTTGGACGGCGATTTTGATCGTACCACTTTTTACGATGCGATTTTTTAAAAAGGGATGGCATTCTTTAAATTTTATGCTGAGTTTGCTAAGTGTTTGTTTTCTTTCTATGATGCAAAAAGATACGGCGATTTTTAACAAGGTAAATGTTTATCAGCAGGTAAGTGATATTGCTAAAGGAGAAGATATTTTTTCATTTAAGAATAAAAGGCAGATGCGTTGGCAATTTCCGCCTGAGATGATTAAAGAGCTTAAACCGATCACAACAGCAATTCAAACCATTATTCCGCCAAAGAAAACATATCTTGATTTTACCAATCAAACATTATTGTATGCCTTAACTAATCGAGAAAAACCTGTTTTTATCAATCAGTCGCCCGGAATGCTAAGTGGTGCGTTTACGCAAAGGATGTTTTTGCAAGAGGTTAAAGAGGCGAGAAATGTTGATTTTGTCATCATGCATGAAGCAGCAAATATCGATGGTGTTGATGGAAAAATTCGCTATTATTTAGTAGCAGAATATATTAATCAAAAATTTACACCTTTAACAAAGATTGGAAAATATTCGATTTGGATGAAAAAATCTGCAGTGAAAAATTATGATTTAAGTAAGTTAAAAGAGAGTTACCATCTTTCTTTAGGGGATATTAGTTTTAGCGCCAGTGTCCCTGCTGAGCATTTATATGATTTAAAGCAACTTCCTTTTATATGGGCTAACTTTGATCAAGAAAAAGCGGCGCAAAATCGCCTGCTTTATAATAGCGATGTGAAAAATAATCAAGCTTTATTGAAGCTCTTGCCGGCAAAAGATAAACAGTGGGGGAATTATTTGAAACTTGAAGTAGAAAATAATGAAGCAAAACCGCTTTCTGTACCATTAAAATTGGGAAATGAAAAAAAGGAGGATTCACTTACCTTTAAATTTGAAGTAAAACCTGGCAAGAATATATATTTAATTCGTGTAAGTAGTGATCCGTATTGGTATACGGGTGATATTGAGCGGATAAAATTAGCAGATATTAATGCAAAATTAATAAAGATGCAAGTGTTGCAAGGGGATTGATTTGATTTAAAAGTCATAAGTTTTTAAGAAAGTAGGTTTATCGTGGATTTTTTAGTAGGTTATACAGGTTTTGTCGGCAGCAATCTTAAAAGCAGTCATAAGTTTGATGGCTTGTTTAATCGACAAAATATTCAAGAAGCATATGGAAAGCAGCCTAATCTTTTAGTGTACGCGGGCATTCCTGCTGAAAAGTATTTGGCAAATAACTTTCCTGAGAAGGATTTTGAGATTATCCAGCAAGCTATTTATAATATTCAAAAAATCAAACCTCAAAAGTTGGTGTTGATTTCAACAATTGATGTTTATGAAAAAGCAGTTGATGTAAATGAGGATGATTTGGCCAATGCAAAGGAAACATATGGAAAAAATCGACGTTTTCTAGAAAAGTGGGTTGAAAAAAATATATCAAATTTTCATATTGTGCGTCTTCCAGCTTTATTTGGACCAGGAATTAAGAAAAATTTTATTTATGATTTGATTAATATCAATCCTGCTTTATTAACAAAAGAAAAATATGAGGAATTATCACAAAAATCAGCATTAATCAAATCCTCTTACCAGCTTCAAGATAACGGTTTTTATAAATTAATGAATCAAGAAAAAAGTGTACTGGACTATCTAAAAAAAGAATTTTTATCTCTTGGTTTTTCAGCGCTTAATTTTACAGACAGTCGCGCTATTTTTCCTTTTTATCATCTTCAAAGTTTGTTCTCAGATATCCAATGGATGATAAAAGAAAATATTCCTTTGATTAACTTAGCAGTCGAACCATTAGCTGCAAGTGAAGTTTATCAAGCAGTGTTCGGTCGCGAATTTATAAATGAGCTTAAGAAACCTGTTCCACAGTATGATTTTAAAACAAAATACTCTCCAAGTGGATATTTAAAAAATAAAAAGGACGTTTTGAAAGAACTAGTGACATTTATCAAGGAGCAACAAAGATGAGGTTTTCAATTTCCCAAATGGGTTGGAATCTAGTGGATAACAATAAAGTTTTTGCATATTTAAAAGCTCAAGGTTTTCAAGGAGTTGAAGTGCTGCCAACGATGATGGTGAAAGATAATCCTTATGATTCATTAGAAAAAGCTGTAGAGTTTCAGCAAAAGCTAAAAAGAGATTATTTACTTGAAATTTCTTCCATGCAGTCGTTAATTTATGGAAAGAATGAAAATTTATTTGGAACTGATGAAGAATGTAAGATATTGCTTGATTATTTAAAAAAAGCTATTCTCTTTGCGGAGAAGATTAATTGTCCTAATTTAGTTTTTGGTTCTCCAAAAAATCGCTTGATGGGCGAAAAAACAAAAGCAAAAGAAAGAGTGGCCATTCAGTTTTTTAAAGAGTTAGGTGACTTTGCCTACGAACATAAAACACGCTTTTCATTGGAAGCAAATCCTGCCATTTACGGTGGAGATTATGTTTTAACCACCCAGCAAGCACTTGATGTCGTAAAAAAGGTAAATTCTTCTGGCTTTTGTTTAAACTTTGATGTAGGCACAGTGATTGAAAATAAAGAGACGTTAGATATTTTGCAAGAAAATATTGATTTGGTGAACCATATTCACATATCTGAACCTTACTTAGCGCAAATAAAACCACACACTTTGCATAAAGAATTGGCAGAAATTTTAAAGAAGCTTGATTATAATAAATATATCTCTATTGAAATGAAGAATTTGGGAAACTTTGAGAAAACAAAAAAAGTAATTGCCTATGTTAAGGCCTTTTTTGATTGATTTGAAAAATTCATATTATGTAAACTTTTTTCACAATATTTGATTTTTTGTTTCTTTAATTTTATATATCTCTATAATTAATTTTATAGAATTATAATGATTTTATATTTTATAAAGTATATAAAAAAAGAGTTGATACAATATGACTTGGAATTTTGGGGAAATTTACCAAAAAATTCGCAATGAAAAAGGTTTATCGCAAAAACAAGTTTGTGGAGATGTAATTTCGAGAACGACTTTATCAAAAATTGAAAACTGTCATAGCATACCGTCCTATGAAACTTTTGCTTATTTATTAAAGCAAATAAATATGTCCTTTGATGAATTTGAGTTTGTTTGTAATGGTTTTGAGTTAGATAGTCGAACGAAACTTTTTTCAAAGTTTGATGCGGCCATTTCCAATGAAAATGTTCTATTACTTGTTGATTTAAGAGAAGATTGTGTAGAATTTTTGAAAAAAAATCATGATCTAGGGATTGAGGATTTACTGAAAGCCATTGATTATTTGATCGTTATTCAAAAGGAGGTTGGAATTGAAAATATTCAAGCAACCAATTTAGTAAATACTCTTTGGAATAAGCTTGAAGCTGTTGATACCTGGTATTATAACGAGATAAAAATGATTAACTGCATTTTATTTTATTTCCCGCAAGAAACAATCTTGAAGTTTTCGACTAAATTAATTGAATCAATGAAAAAATACAAAGGCTTTAGCAAAGACGTCGATAGTTTTTGTTGCGCTGTTTATAGTAATCTTGCTACATTTTATCTGTATAAAAATATCTACACAGAGTGTCTTGAAGTTAGTAGATTAATTGTTGATATAGCTAAAGGCCTCAAACGTTATGATGTCTATTGTCTTGGTAATGCAAGAATTGGGCTTTGTACGAAAGATAAAAAAAAAATTCAAGACTCAATCCGAGCTCTTGAATTTTTTGGTGAAACTGAACTTATTAAAGAAATCGAAATAGAGACTAAACGTTTTGCCTCATTGTTTAATAAAGAGTAGCATCATCGGTGCGTACAATTAGAATGTCGCATTGTGCATGGCGAATGACATATTCAGAAACAGAACCTATAAAAAGTCTTTCAACTGCGTTTAAACCTGTAGCTCCTAACATAATTAAATCAATATTTTCTTCACTAGGAATTTGCTTAGCAATAATTAATTTTGGGGAGCCGTACTCAATGATCGTTTTTACGTCTTTGCATCCTTCTTTTTTGGCTTTTTCTTCATGTTTTTTTAAAGTATCTTCAGCTATTTTAGTGGCTTGCTCTGCCAAAATACCATCAAAAGAAGAGACTGTTTGAAAAGCTCGGGTATCAATAATATGTGCGATTGTTAACTTGGCTTGATTTCGTTTACTATTGTTTATGGCTTTATTAAAAGCTTTTTCAGCTTCTTTTGAGCCATCAACTGCAACCAAAATATGTTTGTATTCTTGCAACATAATCTTACCTCCTTTGTAAGCGTCTAAGAACCTGTTAACTTGTCTCTTTATCGATGAACCCCGTTTACCAAGTTTGTAATCAAGCAAAGCTTGAACAAATCGTAAAGAACTTAGGCAGGTCTTTTAACGAAGAAAAGCAAAAAATTACCAAAAAAGTCGCGATTACAAAGACAAGTTAACAGGTTCTTAACGAGTGTCTTACGAAGTTTGACAAAGTTTAGTCAGGACGTACCTTTGGTGCGCTTCTTTTTTCCTTATCTCAGGAAAAAGTTTAACATAATTTTAATCATGACTTAATTTTAGGACAGATCTAATGATTA